>JBEGUP010000059.1:0-8036 GCA_041178825.1 Pseudomonadota bacterium
TGCGGGTTGATTTGATTGACATGCTGGACCGCGAGGTCTGGGGGCAGGGCTTTGCCGCGCCGACGTTCAGCGAAGAGGTGGAGGTGCTGTCCCAGCGCATTGTTGGGCAAAACCATTTGGCCCTGAAACTGAAGCACCAAGGCAACCCAATCGACGGCATGTGGTTTGGCCACACCGAGCAGTTGCCGCCACGGGTGAAACTGGCGTTTCGACTCGATGCGGCAGAGTGGAATGGGCGGCGAACGATCAAGTTTTTGGTGGAAGGTGCGCAAGCGCTGTCGTCGTAAAAACACATGTAGATGGGTTTGCTTACATCGGCGTGAAGTTAGGTAAAGCTTAGCAAAGCCCTGTGAAGTTGGTGAAAACCCTAAATTTCATTTTTAGAATTGAAGCAACAACAGCGAACAGTTCATAAGACTGCGCTGGTGTTTTTTTCATTTTTTAAAAGGATTTTTCATGAACTCTACCTCTAAATTTGCGCTTAAAAGCCTCGTTGTTGGCGTGTTGTCAGTCGCTGCACTTGCCAGCGTTGCCACACAGGCTCAGGCACAGACCGCAAGCGCTGCACCTGCTTTGACGGGTGTCTACGTTGGTGGCACGGTTGGTAGCACATCTATCACTGATTTGGGCTCAAAAGTCGGTTTCGGCGGTTATGTTGGCCTCAAGTTGAATGAAAACTTCGCCCTTGAAGCTGGCGCACAAAGTTTGGGCACTTATACTGTGTTGGGCACAGATGTCAGCGCATCCGCCTATAACGTGTCCGTGTTGGCCAGTTTGCCGATCGATCCAAAAATCTCCGTCTATGGCCGTTTAGGTTATGGCAGTTTGACAGCAGCCGCTGGCGGCACAACGGCTGACACCAATTCTGCCCTCTACGGCGTTGGCGCACGTTACAACATCAACCAAAACTTAGCAGTTCGTGCTGAATACACCCGCTTGGCGTCAGATACTGGCACATTTGGCGTGGGCTTGCAATACGGCTTTTGATAGTCTATTTTCGCCTCTAGACGGCGTATTAATTGCCTAAGCAGCTATTAAAAATATAGTGAATTTAGGCATTTTACGTCGGATGAACCCACTCCCGCCGTGCAGCGCCTGCTTAAACTCGTTGCGCTCAGACAACGCCAGGCACTGCCCAACGGGAGCGGGCTCATCGGCGATACGGCATAAGTCGCCCAAAATACACAAGACTTTCGCATAAAGCCTAAAATACTAGGGTGACTACCTACTTAAACGCTGATTTACATTGCCATTCCGTTGTTTCAGACGGCACTTTGACCCCTGAAGAGCTTGCCTTACGCGCAAAAACCAATGGCGTCGAGCTGTGGGCGCTGACGGACCATGACGAAATTGGTGGGCAGGCGCGGGCTGCGGCTGCGGCTGCGGCACAGGGCATGGCTTACCTGACTGGGGTGGAAATTTCAGTCACTTTTGCCAATGAGACGGTGCATATCGTCGGCCTCGGTTTCGATGTAACGAACCCCATCATCGTCAACGGTTTGGCCAAAACCCGTGGCGGACGTGGTGAGCGGGCGATGGAAATGTCCGACGGTTTGGCCAAAGTGGGCATCAAAGGCGCTTATGACGGCGCTTTGAAGTTTGTTGGCAACCCAGAATTGATATCTAGAACCCATTTCGCCCGTTTTTTGGTCGAAAGCGGCGTTTGCAAAGACACTTACGAAGTGTTTCGCAAGTATTTGACCGAAGGCAAACCCGGCTATGTGCCGCACCGCTGGGCCAGTTTGGGTGATGCCGTGAGTTGGATCACGCAAAGCGGCGGCGTGGCAGTGATTGCGCACCCAGGGCGTTACAAATTTACGGCGAATGAAGAGTTTGCACTATTCAGCGAGTTTAAAACGCATGGCGGACAAGGTGTTGAAGTCGTTACTGGCAGCCACACCACGGCAGAATATGTGGAATACGCGGCAGTGGCGAAAGAATTCGGCATGGTGGCTTCGCGTGGCAGTGACTTTCATAGCCCAGGCGAGAGCCGCATCGATTTAGGAACCTTGCCAATGCTGCCGGGTGATTTGACGCCTGTGTGGGAGCTCGTTAAGGACAAAATTCAGCATAACACATTGGAAAAAGCGCTGTGACGAGTGGGGCGCAAGGTTCTTTGCGCTTGGCAAAGCCGGGCATGGCGCTGGAGGGCATTGCTTGGGCGGTCGTGGCGGTGGCGTTTTTTGCAACGGCTGACACGATTGCTAAGTTTGTGACCAATAGCGTCTCAGTGCTGGTGGCCTTGTGGTTTCGCTACGCGATTCAGTCTGTGGTGATGACTGCGCTTATGCTGCCAAAGCGCGGTATGCAAGCGTTCAAAACGGCGCACCCAAAGTTTCAAATTCTGCGTGGTTTGCTGTTGGTGGCAACAACGCTTTTGGCGTTTTCGAGCTTGCAATTCATGCCAGTGGGTGAGTTCACGGCGATTGTGCTGATCACGCCTTTGGTCATCACGCTGTTGGCTGGGCGTTTGTTGGGGGAAGTGGTGTCGCCGTTACGCTGGGTTTTGGTTGTGGGCGGTTTTGTGGGGGCGATGGTCATCATTCGCCCTGGCGACGAAGCCTTCCATTGGACGGCTCTGCTGCCCTTGGCGCTGGTGGGTACCAATGCTTGGTTTCAGGTGTTGACCAGCAAGTTGGCCAAAACCGAAGACCCCATGACCATGCAGCTTTACAGCGGCTGGACGGGGGCGATAGTCGCAACAGTGGCGCTGCCATTTGTTTGGACAAGCTTGCCATCTTTGAAGTTGCTGGTTTTGCTGGTGGTGATGGCTTGCTTGGTGACGGCTGGGCATTTCATGCTGACGCTGGCTTACCAACGCGCGCCTGCAACCACGCTAACGCCGTATTTTTACTTGCAAATTTGCTTTGCGATGCTGGGCGGTTGGGTCGTTTTTGCGCATGTGCCGGATGTGTGGGTGATATCTGGCATGGTGTTGATTGGGGTTTGTGGTGTAGCGGGCGGTTGGTTAACGGTTCACGAGGATCGAAAAGCAGGCACAAAAGCTGCTGATAAACGCATCGCCATTGAACCCATAGAATAAAAGCAGCTCACCATGTCACAGTTTTTTGAAGTCCACCCCGACAACCCGCAGCCACGTTTGCTAAAGCAAGCCGTTGCGCTACTCGCCAAGGGCGGTATCGTGGCCGTGCCAACTGACTCTAGTTACGCCTTGGTTTGCCATTTGGACGACAAAGCCGCAGCAGACAAGCTGCGCCAGATTCGTCAAGTAGATGACAAACACCATTTGACGCTGCTGTGCCGTGATTTGTCCGAGCTTGCCAGCTTTGCGCGAGTGGACAACAAGCAGTTTCGCCTGCTCAAAGCCGCGACCCCAGGGCCGTACACTTTCATCCTAGAAGCCAGCAAAGAAGTACCGCGCCGCTTGAGCCACCCGTCGCGTAAAACCATCGGCCTGCGTGTGCCGCAGCATGCGGTTCTGAGCGAGTTGTTGGCATTGCATGGCTCAGCTTTGTTGGCAACAACCTTGATTGCACCGGGTGAGACGGAATCGCTCAACGACGCTGAAGAAATCCGTGAGCGCTTTGAGCACCAACTCGCAGCCATCATCGACGCTGGCGCATGCGCGTCTGAACCCACTACGGTGATTGATTTGACACCTATGGATGGGGGCGATGAGCCTGTTGTACTGCGTAAAGGTTTGGGTAGTTTGGCAAAGTTGGGCTTGTAAATTCCGTCAATCATTTCCTGAGACAATGTAGCTATGGACTACACAAATCTCATTCAAAATATATTGATTTACGCACTGCCAGTGTTGCTGGCGATTACGGTGCATGAAGCGGCGCATGGTTATGCAGCGCGGCATTTTGGCGACAACACAGCTTACGCGTTAGGCCGTATTACTTTAAACCCGCTAAAACATATCGACCCGATTGGTACGATTTTGATGCCCCTGTTGTTGATTTTCTCAGGCAGCCCTTTCCTTTTTGGCTATGCCAAACCCGTGCCCGTGCGCTTCGGCAATTTGAACAACCCAAAGCGTGACATGGTCTGGGTGGCTTTGGCGGGGCCAGCGTCAAACCTGGTGATGGCGCTGATTTGGGGGATAGTTTCATACCTGCTGAAAGGGGCGGGCATCGATGAGCCGTTTTTCAACAAAATGGCGCAAGGCGGTATTGTGGTGAATGCAGTGATGTTTGCCTTCAATTTGTTCCCATTGCCACCGCTGGACGGCGGCCGCATCTTGGTAGGCTTGTTGCCATATAAATATGCAGAATTGGTGTCGCGTGTCGAGCCTTGGGGCTTCTTTATCGTGTTGGGTTTGGTGATTGCTGGCATTATCAACACCATCTGGATGGCTCCTATGATGAGCGTTACATTTGGGTTGCTGAAGCTGGTGCTATCCCCGTTGGCGATGTTGGTAAATTGATTGATGAAGTGATAAATTTGATGAATAAGCAAGCTTCTAAAACCGTATCTCGCGTGTTGACGGGCATCACCACCTCTGGCACACCTCATTTGGGTAACTACGTTGGCTCAATTCGACCTTCTGTGCGGGCATCGCTGGCGGATGATGTGCAGAGCTTTTATTTTCTGGCGGACTATCATGCCCTCATCAAAATTGGTGACCCAGCTCGGGTGCAGCGTTCTACCTTAGAAATTGCCGCATCATGGCTGGCTGCAGGGGTTGACCCTGAGCGCGTCACGTTTTACCGCCAGTCGGATATTCCTGAAATCCCAGAGTTGACTTGGTTGCTCACCTGTGTGACCGGCAAAGGCATGCTCAACCGCGCCCACGCTTATAAAGCCTCGGTTGATAAAAACAACGCTGCAGGTAATGACCCCGATGCAGATGTCACAGCTGGTTTGTTTATGTACCCTGTGCTGATGGCGGCTGATATTTTGATGTTCAACGCCCACAAAGTGCCAGTGGGGCGCGACCAAATCCAGCACATTGAAATGGCACGCGACATTGCTCAGAGCTTCAACTACCGTTACAAAACCGGTGGCGCACAGAGTGGTTCAGACTATTTCACGCTGCCAGAAGCTGAAATTGAGGCTTCCGTTGCCACTTTGCCCGGCTTAGATGGCCGCAAAATGAGCAAGAGCTACGACAACACCATTCCCTTGTTTGCACCAAAAGCCGAATTGAAAAAACTCATCGCCGGCATCGTGACAGATTCGCGCGCACCTGGTGAACCCAAAGATATTGAAGGCTCAGCGCTGTACCAAATTTACCAAGCGTTTGCCAGCGAAGAAGAAGCTAAAGCGATGCAAGAAGCTTATAAAAACGGCATTGCTTGGGGTGATGCCAAGCAGATGCTGTTTGAGCGCATCGACCAAGAAGTTGCGCCTATGCGCGAGAAGTATGAATCATTGATGAACGACCCGGCTCAAATTGAAGCAATTTTATTGAAGGGGGCTGATAAAGCGCGTCAAGTTGGGACGCCGTTTATGCAGTCTCTCCGACAAGCTGTTGGGTTGCGGGGTTTGGGTGGTTTGCAAGATATTATTAAGGTTGATAAAAAGTCTGTTAAATCGACGTTGGTGAGTTTTAAACAATACCGCGAAACCGATGGTTTGTTTTATTTCAAACTGGTGGATGCAAGTGCGAATGTCTTATTGCAAAGCCGTGCATTTGTAACACCCAAGGAGGCTGGTGTTGCAATTGCAAAAATAAAAAGTCAAGGAATCCAGCAAGATGACCCATCGTCTGTATACCTTGGTACTCTTACTATGGCAGAGCTAAATGTGATTAATACCGCTTTGCAACAATTTGTAGAAAATTGATATTTTTTTGACGAAAATATCCTTGATATGTATGAATTTGTGACAATAATGATACCTAATTGATTTAATTATTTAGTTAACTAGATAAACTATTCATAACGGTGTCGTGACAATAATCACTGACTGTATATAACAACTTTACACAAAGAGGTATAACGTGAGCATCTACGTAATTGACGATCACCCCTTGATGCGCGAAGCAGTTGGTATGCTTTTGCGCCGCTTGCGCCCAACCATGGAAGTCATCGAGCTGGAGCGATTAGGTTTGCTCAATGCAGCCATTTTGGAGCATGGCGAGCCGGTTATGTTTTCACTGGACTTGAAGCTGCCAGATACGACAGGCGTATCCGGCGTGCGCCAGTTGAAAAATATGTATCCTTTGATTCCTTTGGCAGTGCTGTCTGCATCGCCCTCAGGTGATTGGGAGGCCCATTGCCTAGAGGCTGGGGCAGACATTTATATTGAAAAATCTGCTGGCGCAACAGAAATTGGCGCAGCCCTCAAGGGCTTGCTGTTGGCGGATGACAGTTTTGAAGAAACGCAGGTACCTGGTCAAAAGCTATCGAAACGTCAAAACCAATTGTTGCTATTGCTCAACAAGGGTTTAAGCAACAAAGATATTGCAGAAGACTTGGGTATCAACGAGCACACGGTCAAAGTGCATTTGTGGCGTTTGTTCCGTCGCATTGATGTGAAAAGTCGCACCCAGGCGATTTTCTATGCACGTCAGCAGGGTTTGTTGCCACCGTAATTTATGGCAGTTGTGTCACGCCAGCGTAGGTATTTCAATACAAAATACGCTGCCGCGACCAACAACAGAGCGCATCGAAAATTTGAATTCTAAAGGTTCACACAATCGGGCGACGATCGATAAGCCTAAACCAAAGCCGTCACTTGTCCCTGAGTGGCTGGGCGACTTGTAAAACTCTCGGAAAACAGCTTCCTGTTGATCTTCGGCTATGCCCACGCCGGTATCCCATATTTCAAAGCGAAGACCTTGCTTTGTTTGACGACATGCCACTAAAACGCCGCCCTTGTCTGTAAATTTGATGGCGTTCATCACCAAATTTCCCAAAATGCGTTTCAATAACTGGTGGTCAGTGTAAATGTCCAATCGTTTGCTACGCAGGCGCAGCGTTAGTTTTCTAGCTTGTGCTGCGGGGTGGTATTGCAAATCAAGTTCACGAAAAAGCTCAGGTATATGAACATTGGTTTTATTGACAACAATTTGACTTGACTCAATACGCGCCAAATCAAACAAACTGTCAAACATATTTAGCACAGACTTTGTCGCCAAACAAACCTTATCTGAAATCTGCGCCACATTGTCAGGTTCAGACTTAAGCATGCTTGCATACATTTCAAGCGCCAACACGGGCTGCCGAATATCGTGTGCCGCACTTGCCAGCAGCCGATTTTTCGTCGCAACTGCTTGGTTAGCGCGTGCTGTTTGTGCTTTGAGAGAGGCTATCAGCTTCTCATTGCCTTTGAGTAACTTCAAACCATGCATATGGGCGTTGTGCATCTTAGCGCCTGCCGTGGTAATCAAACGCCAAAAAAGCAGTAAAAGCGGCACAGCAACATACACCATGGACGCCAACGCAGCTTGAGTATTAATCACACAACGGACCAACATACCCAACAAGAGGGTAAGAATCATGGTGTTGATGAACAGCTTCATTGTCTTTAAATGAGGCGAATAGCTGGTCGTACTGTGCAAACCGATGCCCGCCAAAATGAGCCAACAAATCACTTGGTCACCCATGGAAGCTTGGCTAAAAAACAGCCAATCAAGCAAGCTCCATAAAAAAGCAGACATAAACCACGTCCATGAATGCGTATCTCTGAACTTAAGCTGTGCCGCATCCCCGGCTTTATAAACATGTTGCATGTATTGCGACGAAAGCCACCATCTGTAAGAAATGAATGCAGTAGAGACAACTGTCCATGCATATAAACCAGGCAGGTAAACGCTGTCGCGAAGTAAGGCAAAAATCAGTGGAATAACAAACAGCGTGATGATCTGCGTCTGCCGCTGCATGGGCATAAACGTACGGATGCTCTCGGCTTCAAACCATAATGTATCCGCCGCTGCAACAGCTGCATGCGCAGGCAAGCTCGCTCCTTGGGAATGATCCGTAACTTGTTGTTGCATGGCAGTAATTTCTGGTTGCATCATTACAGTCTACCAAGTTACGACTCATTCCAGCGACACGATTGAATATAAAGCGACGGTTATAGATAAATAATGTTGCATCTTCAGCCTTTGTTGAAACTTTAGTATC
>JBEGUP010000060.1:0-10662 GCA_041178825.1 Pseudomonadota bacterium
GTGCACGGTTTGTGCATGAATGATTTGCAATGGACGGTTCAACATGATGACGAATCCTTCAACCATGCTGAAACTTTAGCCACAAAACTGGGCTACACCCCCGTTTATGTGCGTTACAACACGGGCTTGCATACTTCGCAAAACGGGCAAACGCTGTCAAATCAGCTGGAATTGCTCAGCGCCCTGTGGCCAGTGCCGTTGACTGAAATTTCCGTGCTGGTGCACAGCATGGGCGGACTGGTGGCGCGCTCAGCCGTGCATTTGGCACAGCAAAATAATCGGCAATGGGTCAAGAAACTCAAAAACATCGTTTTCTTAGGCACACCGCACCATGGTGCACCGCTGGAGAAAGCGGGCAATTGGATCGATGTACTCCTAGGCGTCACGCCGTACAGCGCCCCTTTCAAAAGACTGGTCGAATTGCGCAGCTCAGGCATCACAGATTTGCGCTTTGGCTACGTTTTAGACAGTGATTGGGAGGATCAAGACCCCCAAGGTAGATTTAGATCCAAAACAAAGCAAGAACAATCTAACCGCGAGCACTTGGCGCTGCCAGATGGCGTGGCCTGCTTCACCGTAGCGGCAACTCTGGCTGCCAAACGCAGCTTGTTGGTCGACCGACTGGTAGGCGACGGCCTGGTGCCGCTGAACAGCGCACTGGGCGTGCACAGCGACCCAGCCCGAAGCTTGGCATTTCCCAAATCGTCGCAAATGGTTGTTTATCAGACAAACCACATGGCGATGCTGGGGAGTGTGGAGGTGGGGGAGCAGTTGGTGGTTTGGTTGGGCTGAAATTTGTTAGCGATAAATAAGTACGTTGCAATTTATGCATAAAAGCATTAATATGCGTTTATGCGTACCACATTAGAGCTTCCAGACCCGTTATTCAAACACTTGAAAGCACGTGCTGCGCTTGAAGGTTCGACGTTACGCGACTTAATTATTGGTTTGATTGAGAGAGGAATGAAAGTTGCAGAGCCTGAAGCAGAATCAAATTCATTACCAAGCATTCGGCTAAACGCTCCAATGGCGTTATCAACGGACAAATTTACGAATGCCGAATTAAGCGAAATGCTGTACTCAATTTCTCAGAAGCTCAAGCAATAGCGTAGATTACTGATTTGCTGCAATTTGCTATATTTTTTATAGCTGCTCAGGCAGCAAATACGCCGGCTAGAGCCATATTTAAGCCATAAAAACGCTCTTTTTGCAAGTTTTGAGCAGCTTTTATCGTTTTTTGAGCTCCTCAACGGGTCAAACGTTGAAATCTCAGCAACCAGCCCCATATCTGCTCAGTCGGCGCTGCGGCTAACCCGCTGCAAGCCGCGCTAAACTTGGAGGTTGCTTTTCGAATGAAAAGTTGCCAAATTTACTATCTAAAAACACAACATTGACACCATGACCAAGCAAACCCTGTCCTTTCAAGCTGAAGTAGCCCAACTGCTGCACCTCGTGACCCACGCGCTGTACTCCAACAAAGAGATTTTCATGCGCGAGCTGATTTCCAACGCCTCGGACGCCTGCGACAAGCTGCGTTTTGAAGCGCTGGATAAGCCAGCTTTGTTAGAAGAAGCACCGACTTTGGAAGTACGCGTCAGCTTCAACAAAGACGCCAAAACGCTGACGATTGCCGACAACGGCATCGGCTTGAGCCAACAAGAAGCCATCGACAACCTCGGAACGATTGCAAAAAGCGGCACCAAGGACTTTGTCTCCAAATTGTCGGGCGACCAAAAAGCGGACTCCCAGTTGATCGGCCAGTTTGGCGTAGGTTTTTACTCTGGCTTCATCGTGGCAGACAAAATCACCGTCGAATCGCGCCGTGCGGGTTTACCAACAAACGAAGGCGTCAGATGGGTCAGTGGTGGCTCGGGCGATTTTGAGGTGGAGAGCATTGAACGCGCCCAACGCGGCACCAGCGTGACCCTGCACCTGCGCGAAGATGCTTTGGATTACGCAAGTAGCTGGAAGCTCAAAGGCATCATCGCCAAGTATTCGGACCACATCAGCCTGCCGATTTTGATGGAAAAGGAAGAGTGGAAAGAGGGCGAGGCGATTGACAAGGACGACCCATCCAAAGGCACAAGCGGCGGCGGTATGGTGATGACCGGCGAATGGGAAACCGTGAACCAAGCCAGCGCCCTGTGGACGCGTGCCAAGAAGGACATCACGCCCGAGCAATACCAGGACTTTTACAAACAAATCAGCCACGACCATGCGGACGCGCTGGCGCATACGCACAACCGCGTGGAAGGCAACCAGGAATACACCCAACTCCTGTACATCCCGAGCAAAGCGCCCATGGATTTGTACAACCACGAGCGCCAATCTGGCTTAAAGCTTTACGTGAAGCGCGTCTTCATCATGGACGATGCCGAGGCGCTGCTGCCAGGCTACCTGCGCTTCGTCAAAGGCGTGGTCGATTCCAACGATTTGCCGCTGAACGTGAGCCGGGAGCTGCTGCAGGAAAGCCGCGACGTCAAAGCCATCCGCGAAGGCTGCACCAAGCGCGTGCTGGGCATGCTGGAAGATTTGGCCAAGCACAACGCTTTGCCTGCCAAGGGCTCACCCGATATGGTGGAAGATGTCCTGACGACCGAAGAAAAAGCCGAGCAAGAAGCCGGATTGGGCAAATTTGACGCGTTCTACGCCCAAGCTGATGCGCTTTTCAAGCACCACCACAGACGCCGTCACCGTCAGCTTTGTCGACTACAAAGCCCGCATGAAGGAAGGCCAAGAGGCGATTTACTACATCACCGCCGACAACGCCGCCGCTGCCAAAAACAGCCCGCAGCGTGGACGAGTGGGCGCTGAACTATGTGAACGAATTTGACGGCACCCCGCTGCAAAGCGTGGCCAAAGGCGCGGTCGATTTGGGCAAACTGCAGGACGAAGACGAGAAAAAAGCCGCCGAAGAAGCCGCCGAAACCTTCAAACCCCTGCTCGCCAAGCTCAAAGAAGCCCTGAAAGACAAAGCTGAAGACGTGCGCGTGACCACCCGCTTGGTCGATTCACCCGCCTGCTTGGTGGTGCAAGACCACGGCATGAGCACGCAACTGGCACGCATGCTGAAGCAAGCCGGCCAGACCGCGCCAGAAGTCAAACCCGTGCTGGAAGTGAACGCCGAGCACGCTTTGGTGAAAAAGCTGGAAGGCTCCGTCCATTTCAACGACCTGGCACACATTTTGTTTGACCAAGCGTTGTTGGCTGAAGGCGGTATGCCAGCCGACCCGGCGGCTTATGTGCGACGGGTGAATGCGTTGTTGGTATAACTGCTTAACAACTACGCTTAAAGAGGATGAGCCTATTCCAATGTATGGGTAGGCGCACCTTTTAGGCGTGTCCAAGTTACGCTGTACAAGGCATCAGGCACACTGAACTTGAACACACTGCCACGCTTCAATTTGGATTTGACCGTGATTTTGCTGCCAGCCACAAGCTGACACAGCTGCCTAACGATAGACAGGCCTAAGCCGAAGCCTTCATCGGTTTGGACTTTTTGGTCTGGAACTTTGAAAAACTCATTGAAGATCTGTAATTTATTCTCATCCGCAATGCCTCGGCCCGTATCCCATATTTCAAAACTGAGCATTTTTTTGTTTTTCTGATGACGCACAGCTACCAATAACCCACCTTGGTTGGTGTACCGAATCGCATTGACAATTAAATTTCCTAAAATGCGTTTGATGAGTATTTCATCTATAAACACATCACCCTCAATGGGTTTGAATTTGATTTTGAGCTGCTTCTTCTGCGCCAATGGCGTAAATTGAACGCTTAGCTCATCAAATAAGTCATTGATATGAACATGGGCGGGCTGGTAATCAATCGTACCCAGCCTTAATTGCTGAAAATCAAACAAAGAATTAAACAGTGAATTAATACCGATGCAAGATTGCTGGATTTTTGGCAGCAAAATATCACCTAATGAGGCATCGTCATGCAACATAGATGCGTACATTTGCATCGCATAAACGGGCTGTCTGACGTCGTGTGCCGCATTGCTGTAAAAACGCTGAATGGTTTCATTCGCAGAAATGGCTATTTTGCGCTCTTGGTCCAGCAGTTTAGATTTGGTTGATAGGTTATCAATCAACTGCTTGTTGTCAAATTGCAGCACAAAATTATGCTTCATGTATTTGAAAAACACTCTGCTAATACGTATCAAAACCACATATTGCAGTAGTAAATAGATAATATAAATGTAATGTTTGCTCGGTGGTGAAAAGTCATACGCATTTCCAATATGCCAAAAGATACCCACAAACTGGCTAAAAATGACAACGAATATGATTCGGCTACAAAACTCTGAATGCGCACTGGTTTTGGCAACTGACATTAAGCCGATTAAATTCATCAGACAAATCATTACCATTTGGCTTTCGACCATTTGCTCATCAGCAAAAATCAAAGACGTTGCGCCAAACCACATGGTATTAAAGTACCATAAATATTTGAACCGGTTAATGATGTTTATGTTGCCCGTCATAGACTGCATATCCACCACTTGCTGGTTATATCGCGTCATTTCTTTTGCTATCAAAATATCTGTCATCACAGATACCAGCAGCCAAACCGAGCTGATATAGATATTGCTTTGAAAAAGAAGCGTGAAGAATATGCCGAGTCGAACAACGTACTCTACCAAGCGTGAGCGTGGTGTCATGAGTAATTTTATTTTTTTAAACTCAATCCAATCACTTTGTTCAGCGTGATTGGTGTCAATATCTAGGGTATGGTTTGGCATACTCAGTTTTTACTTTAAAAAAATTACTCCGCTTTATATTCGCAACCTTAAAAGCGTATTACGTGATTTTTGTCACATGTGTAACTGAATATTAGCATCAAATATTTAATGGTGCTTCCTGCATGGCTTCTATTTGCTCTTCTAGTGTATTAATTTGAGATTTCCAGTAGTCACTTGTACCAAACCAAGGGAAATTAATAGGAAAAGTGGGATCTTGCCAGCGGCGGGCAAGCCACGCGCTGTAATGGATGAGTCGTAAAGTTCTCAGCGGTTCGATGAGCGCGAGCTCACGGCGGTCAAAGGGGCGAAATTGCTCGTAACCGTCGATCAAAGCACTCAATTGCGTGGTGCGCTGGCGGCGGTCGCCACTGAGCAGCATCCACAAATCTTGCACGGCGGGGCCGCTGCGAGCGTCGTCCAAGTCTACAAAATGCGGGCCACCGTGCTTTGCGTCGGTCGGCGTCCACAAGATATTGCCAGGGTGGCAGTCGCCGTGCAGGCGAATGATGGCTATGCCTGATGCATCTGGATTGCTATCATTTTTATCACTTTTTTTATGGTCATTTTTGACCGTAGCCGGCGCATTTACTGCCTGAGCAGCTATTAAATCAATAGCGTTTTTGCACGTTTTTTGCCATACAGTTTGCACATCTAAAGGTACCATATCGTGGCTGAGCAGCCAGTCCATGGACGCGATGCCAAAGCTTTGGACATTCAAAGCGGGTCTATGGACGAACGGTTTGGCCGCGCCCACGGTGTGGATGCGGGCTAGAAAGCGGCCAATCCACTCCAGCACTTCAAAATCGTCCAACTCTGGCGGTCTGCCGCCGCGCTGGGGGCTAACGCTGAAGGCGAAGCCGCTGAAATGGTGCAAACTTTCAGGCTTATCACTGTGTTCACCCTGCAAAACCAAGGGGCCGACAACGGGGATTTCAGCCGACATGAGCTCGTGGCTAAAGCTGTGTTCTTCACGGATTTGCGCGTCCGTCCAGCGCTCTGGGCGGTAGAACTTGACGACGACGGAGCTGGGCGCGGCAGCGTCTCTATCCAGTCCGTGTTCCAAATGCACCTGATAAACGCGGTTTTCGTAGGAACTAAGCGCCGTCAAGCGGCCATCGCCATACAAACCCACGCTGGCCAGCGCGTCTAGCACAACGTCGGGTGTCAGTGATTCAAAGGCGTGGCGCGGGCTGTCGATATGGGCATTCATAAGGTGATTGTCATTGAATTGACACAGTGTTGCAGCATTATTCTGGTTTTTAACTCTCTTGAAAAAGCCGTAGCCATGAACAAAGCCAACCTGCCTAGCAACAAGCGCCCTTCAGACGTTTTCAACAACGAAGACTCTAATACCTCCGCCAATGCAGATTTTGAATCTGTGCTGAATCTGCGCCTTAGTCGCCGTAACATGCTGCGCGGGGGCGTGGGCGCTGCTGGCGCTGTTTTGCTAGGCGGTGCAGGCTTAGCGGGTTGTGCTTCATCCGGCCCAATGATGACGGCTACGAATACGCCTTTGAACACACTTGGTTTTACACCCGTGGCCAAGAGCATGGCAGACATTGTCAGCGTGCCTGCGGGCTACAAAGCAGAAGTGTTTTACGCGCTGGGTGACCCTATTTTGGCGGGCGCGGCAGCGTTTAAGAACGACGGCACAGACACCGACTTTGACAAACGCGCAGGCGACCACCACGATGGCATGGAGTGGTTTAGCTTGGATGCGAACGGTAAAGCATCCACCACTCACAGCGCACGCGGGCTGATTGCCATGAACCACGAAGCGACAACCGACGAGAAGCTGTCTTCATTCTTTATCCATGCAGACGGTGGCACATCAACATTGCCACGCAAAGCGTCCGAGGTGGACAAAGAGCTGATGATTCACGGCCTATCCGTCATTGAAGTGGCTGCAGATGGTGGCAAATGGAGCTACAAGCCCGCATCAAACTTCAACCGCCGCGTGACCACGATGTCTGAAGCCGTGATCCACGGTCCAGCGCGGGGCAGCGAGCACTTAATAACCAAATACAGCACAGACGGCACAAAAGTACGCGGTACTTTGAACAACTGCGGTACGGGCAAAACCCCTTGGGGAACCTATGCCTCTGGCGAAGAAAACTGGTTTGGCTATTTCACACGCGATGCCAAAGACGATGCCAAGCGTGGCGCAAAAGACAAAGCAGTTGCAGCGTTAAACCGCTACGGACGCAGAGCCGGCGCAGCCAGCCGCCACGGCTGGGAAAGCGCGGGCAGCAGCGACCAATACGTCCGTTGGAACAACAGCGCCGTTGGCGCAAGTGCCAAAGACGACTATCGCAACGAGATGAACACCTTTGGCTACATCGTTGAACTTGACCCTTACAAACCGACACAGGCTTTGCGCAAACGCACAGCGCTGGGTCGCATGGGGCATGAAAACGTGACATTTTCAAAGCCCGTCGTTGGACAACCTGTGGTCGGCTACATGGGTGACGACTCGCGCGGTGAGTACATTTACAAATACGTGTCCACCGCTTTGTGGATTGCCAGCGACGCAGATGCTGACGACAAACTCGCCGTGGGTGACAAATACTTGGACAAAGGCACCTTGTTTGTTGCCAAATTCAAGGCAGATGGCACAGGTGAATGGTTAGAGTTGTCGATGAAAAACCCTATCGTCGCGTTTAACCCTGATTTTGAGTTCAAGTCAGACGCTGATGTCGCCATCTTCACCCGCCTAGCTGCCGATGCCGTAGGAGCGACCAAAATGGACAGACCCGAATGGGCGGGTGTGAACCCACGCAATGGTGAGATCTACATTACCCTAACCAACAATGCCAACCGCACGGTTGACGGTGAATTTGGTGTGGACGCTGCGAATCCGCGTGTTTACAAGGATATGAAAGGCACGAAAGAAAACGGCGGCAATGTGAATGGCCACATCGTTCGATTGGCACAAGGCAAGCCAGCAGATGCGGCGTTCAAATGGGATTTGTATTTGACAGCTTCTGAAGCGGGTGCGGACAAAGGCAAGATTAACTTGTCAAATTTGACCGACAACAACGATTTGTCGTCACCAGACGGCTTGGTGTTCAGCCAAGCCACTGGCATTTGCTGGATACAAACGGACGATGGCGCGTACACCGATGTGACCAACTGCATGCTGATGGCAGCTATTCCTGGCCATGTGGGCGACGGCAGCAAGAAGACTTTGACCTACAAACGCAGCGATGGCAGCGACAAAGCGGTGGATACCTATATTGGCAAAGCGCCAACCGAAGCAACTTTCAAACGCTTTTTGGTCGGCCCCAAAGGTGCTGAAATCACCGGCTGGTGCGAAACGCCAGACGGCAAGGCCATGTTTGTGAACATTCAACATCCAGGCGAAAACACAAAAATGGCGGATGTGAACAACCCAGCCAAATTTGAAAGCCAATGGCCTACCAATGCTGGCTATGGTGCTGGCAAGCGTCCGCGCTCTGCGACGATTGTGATTACTAAGCTGGATGGCGGGCAAATCGGTAGCTGATTTAGCCGCAGCTTCGGCTGCTGAATAACGCTATGGATGCGTTCATAATGTTGTGATTGAAGTCTTCGTCCTTTACATCGCTAACAACTATGAACGCATCTTCGCTTCCAGCTCCAGCTTTGCAGCATGTTTTAGATCTGACGGTTTACGTTGCTGCGCCGATTGAGGCCGGCACTGTCGTTGGACTGAACAGCCGAGGCAAGCGTCGCATCATCCCCATCACTGGCGGCAATGTTACTGGACAGGTCAATGGCAAAGTATTGCCGGGCGGGGCAGATTTTCAAATCGTCGTGTCTGAAACAACGGCTGATTTGGACGCACGTTACATGATTGAGCTCGACAACGGCGAACACGTTTTTGTGCAAAACCGTGCTTTACGACGCGGCTCGGCTACGGATATCGCCAAACTGGTGCGCGGCGAACCCGTTGCACCAGAGGCGATTTACTTTCGCTGTGTGCCGACGTTTGAGGTCTCATCACCTGCGCTGGAATGGCTGACGCAGAGTATTTTTGTGGGCACCGGCGCAAGGTTTCCTGATCGGGTGCAATTGAGCATTTTTCGCGTGGCGTGACAACAAGTTACGCATCTTCGACCGTTGGGTCGAAAATATTCGGGTAAATCCTATTTGAATACAGACAGATTTGACGTACATTCCAAAGTGTCTAATTCATTATAGAAAGTAACCATATGAAGTTGAAATCACTTGCTTTAGCTACGTTTGGCTTGGTCGCGAGCGCGGTGTCTGCACAAACAGTGTTGACCGTCTCGACTTGGCTGCCGCCCACCCATACCGCCAGCAAGGCACAGCAAGAATGGTGTGACTTATTAGCAAAAAACACCACGGGCAAAATGAAATGCAATATCTTGCCGCGCGGCGTATCACCAGCCCCTGGCACGTATGACGCGGTAAAAAATGGCTTGGCAGACGTGTCATATACCGTGCACGGCTATACACCAGGTCGTTTTGTGCTGACACAAATGGGCGAATTTCCGTTTTTGGGCAATTCGGCAGAGTCAATTTCCGTGGCTTTCAGCAAAGTGACTTCTAAATACCCAGAGTTTGCGGCAGAAAATACTGGCGTGAAGGTTTTGGCATTGTTTACCCATGGCCCCGGCATTGTGTTCAACACCAAGCGCCCGATTGCCAAAGTTGATGATTTGAATGGCCTGAAATTCCGCATCGGCGGCGGCATGGTCAATGAAATATCCAAGACATTGAACATGAATGTGACTTTGAAACCCGCGCCAGACTCTTATGAGTTGCTATCTGGCGGCGTGATGGACGGCACGCTGTTTCCAGCAGAGTCAACGGAGTCATTCCGCATCGACAAAATCATCAAACACGCAACTACTTTCCCGGGCGGTTTGTACAACACCAGCTTTGTATTTGCGATGAACCAAGCAAAGTACGACAAATTAACGGCTGAAGAAAAGAAAGCAATTGACGCTATTTCTGGCGAAACAGCGGCTCGTATTTTCGGTCGCGGCTGGGACAAAGTAGACACCCGCGCTTATGGCTTGATGCAAGCTAACGGTGTGCAAGTCACGAAAGCTGATGCTGCATTTGTCGCTGATGTGAAGTCTAAAACTTCCGCACTTGAAGCCAAATGGGTGAAAGATGCAGAAGCAAAAGGCCTTAAAAATGCAGGAAAGGTATTGGCTGAATTCCGCGCTGAGATTGCCAAGCAAGAGAAGTAAACTCGAACCATTAGCCTTGCCTGCAAGAGTGCGGCCTCGTCTAGTATGAGAGCCGCATTTTTTAATGCCTTTTTTTGCTTGAAAGTTTTTGTACTTTAGGACGTGCTTTGAATAAATTACTTGAAACCGTTTGCGGCTTGCTGTCTGGCACGGCTTTGTTTGCCATCATGGCATTGACGTTTTTCGACGTAGGCGGTCGTAAATTGATGAGCCAATCCATTCCTGGGTCTTTTGAATTGACCGAGCTTTTGATGGTGGTGGTCATTTTCGGCGCAATTCCCTTGGTTTCGATGCGTGGCGAGCATGTGGTGTTTGACTCTTTAGATAGCCTGTTACCAGCTGGTCTTCGTCGTGTGCAAGGCATCATCGTGCATGCTTTGATTGGCGCTGCGCTTGTAGCTCTGGGTTACCTCATGTTCAAAACAGGACAGCAATTTGCCATCAACGGCGACAACACCGCGCAGCTAAAAATTGACAAAGCCCCCTTTATTTATGGCATGGGTGTTTTAAGTGCGGTTACTGGATTGGTTCATTTTGCATTGATGTTTAACCCTGCTCCCGAGCTGGCTGAAGGGGAAGGGGCTGCACTATGATTGAAGCATTGATAGGGTTTGTCGCCATCTTCGCACTAGCTTTGCTGCGCATGCCTTTGGCGTTCAGCATGGGTTTGGTCGGTATTGTTGGCATAGGTTTGACGCGGGGCTGGGACCC
>JBEGUP010000061.1:0-8003 GCA_041178825.1 Pseudomonadota bacterium
GCACGCCGGCTGAAGAGAAAAAGCCGAAAAAGAGCCGTGATTAAGTGCCACTTTAGCCAAATTGAGCGAAAAATCGTCAAAAAATGCTTTTTTACCCCTCAAATTTGACTCTAGCCAGCGTGTTTACTGCCTAAGTAGCTATGAATAATATAGCAAATAATGCGAGTGAAGGTGACGTTGAGGCCATTAAAAAGCTTCAAACCGGCTTCACCATCTCCCTCAAGGGCCGCGCTTTGCGGCTTTTGAGTGGTCGCGAATACTCGCGTGCTGAGCTGGTGAAAAAGCTGAGTCAGTTCGAAACATCGCCTGGCGAGCTAGAAAAAGCCTTGGACGAGCTGCAAGCCAAAGACTTCATCAACGAACAGCGCGTCGTCGACTCCGTTTTGCACCGCAGAAGCGCCAAACTAGGCACTGCCCGCATCAAACAAGAGTTGCAAAGCAAAGGTTTGGATGCCAGCGCGGTGCTGGACGCGGTTGATTTGCTGAAAAGCACAGAGGTCGAGCGGGCGAGGGAGGTGTGGCGCAAGAAATTCGGTACTACCCCCGAAAATGCGGCGGAACGCGGCAAGCAAATGCGGTTTTTGATGAGCCGTGGCTTTGGCTCAGAGGCGATTCGGAAGGTGATTTCAGGGGCTTTTGAGGAATTTGACGAATAAAGTCGTCAAATCCCAAGCATCAACTTCAAATTCTGCACTGCCGCCCCGCTAGCACCTTTGCCCAAATTGTCTAAGCGAGCTACCAAAACAGCTTGGCGATAAGTCTCATTTCCAAACACGCGCAATTCCATTTTGTTGGTGTTGTTCAGAGCCAAAGCATCCAATTTGGCAACATCAGCCGTCGGCACGACAGAAACCCATGAATCCGCACCATTCGACGCCGCATAGTGCCTAAACAAAGCGTTATGCAAGTCCGCTACAGCGGGTTTCCCCGGCAAACTGTCCAAATGCAAGGGAATTTGCACCAGCATGCCCTGCGCAAAGTTACCGACAGACGGTACAAAGAGCGGGCGCTTCGTCAAACCGCCATATTGCATGATTTCGGCAATGTGTTTGTGCCCCAAACCTAGGGCATACAACTCAAACGCAGGCGCTTCGCCTTGTTGGTAGGCTTCCATCATGGTGCGGCCGCCGCCAGAATAGCCGCTCACGGCGGGGATGCTCAAAGCGAAGTCTTTGGGCAGCAAACCTGCATCCACCAAGGGGCGAATCAACGCAATCGCGCCCGTGGCGTAGCAGCCAGGGTTGGCTACGCGGGTAGAAGCGGCGACTAAGGCGCTTTGGGCGGCGTTTAACTCAGGATAGCCATACACCCAGCCTGGTGTGACGCGATGGGCGGTGGATGAATCGATGATTTTGGGTTTGTTACCACTGAGCGAGTCAACCATCGCCACAGATTCACGCGCTGCGTCGTCGTGCAGGCACAAAACGACCAAGTCGGCCTGCGCCATCAAATCGCGTTTGGCTGCAGTATCTTTGCGCAGCTCGGGTGCAATGCTAAGCATTTGAATCGCTGGCATGGTGGCCAAGCGTTCGCGAATTTGCAGCCCAGTCGTACCAGCTTCCCCGTCAATAAATACTTTATAAGTTTTAGTCATCTTTATATTTTAAAATTATATAAATACCATGTTGCACAGAATAAAAGCGTCAAAAAGCGCTTTAGATTAGAAATCTGCGCAGTAATTTTCGTTACTGTAAGGTAACTCGCGATTTTGTGCAATGCAGCATGTTACAGTTCGTCCTGAAAATTGCGTGCCATGCGGGTGATGAATTAAAGCATCTGTGTGGTGTTAACCGTTCCAATGTTGTCCATTTTTTGAGAGAGCCTCATGAAAATCCACGAGTACCAAGGCAAAGAGCTATTACGTCAATTCGGCATCCCAGTGCCTCGCGGCATTCCCGCTTTCACCGTGCAAGAGGCTGTAGAAGCGGCGCAAAAATTGGGCGGCCCAGTGTGGGTGGTCAAAGCGCAAATTCACGCGGGTGGTCGCGGTAAAGGCGGCGGCGTAAAGTTGGCGCGCTCTATTGAGGATGTACAAAAAATCTCAGGCGAAATTCTGGGTATGCAGCTTGTCACCCACCAAACGGGCGAGATGGGTCAAAAAGTACGTCGTTTGTTCATCGAAGACGGCGCAGATATTAAGCACGAATACTATGTGTCCGCAGTAACTGACCGCGCTACTCAGCGCGTTGCGTTCATCGTCTCCTCGGAAGGCGGCATGGACATTGAGCATGTGGCTGAAGTGTCGCCCGAAAAAATCATCACAGAAATCGTCGACCCAGCATTGGGTTTGACAGAAGCGCAAGGCAAGTTTTTGTCAGACAGCATTGGCGTGCCAGCGGGTTCAACAGCTCAGTGCATCGATGTTCTGCAAAAGCTCTACAAGTGTTACATGGACACAGACGCATCATTGGTTGAAATCAACCCATTGGTGCTAGAGGGCAACGGCGGCATCAAAGCGTTGGATGCGAAGTTCAACTTTGACTCAAACGCGCTTTACCGTCACCCTGAAATCGTTGCGCTGCGTGATTTGGACGAAGAAGACCCAGCTGAAGTTGAAGCCAGCAAGTTTGACTTGGCATACATCAGCTTAGACGGCAACATTGGTTGCTTAGTCAACGGCGCAGGCTTGGCGATGGCGACGATGGATACCATCAAACTGTATGGCGCAGAGCCAGCCAACTTCTTGGACGTGGGTGGCGGAGCGACTCCAGAAAAGGTCACCGAAGCATTCAAAATCATGCTGAAAAACCCGAAAGTCAAGGCCATCATGGTCAATATTTTTGGCGGCATTATGAAGTGCGACACCATTGCAACCGGTGTGATTACTGCCTGCCGTGCTACCAATTTGAGTGTGCCATTGGTTGTCCGCATGAAGGGTACCAACGAAGAACTGGGTAAGAAGATGTTGGCTGAATCCGGTCTGCCTATCATCAGCGCGGATTCGATGGCAGAAGCTGCCGAAAAAGTCGTCGCGGCTTTGAAATAAATAGAACGTAACAAAATCGAATCTGAACGTATAAGAAAGAACGAATATGTCAATCTATATCAATAAAAACACCCGCGTAATCACCCAAGGCATCACTGGTAAAACAGGTCAGTTCCACACTGAAAAGTGTCAAGAATACGCCAACGGCAAAGAATGCTTTGTTGCAGGCGTGAATCCTAAAAAAGCTGGTGAATCTATTTTTAACATCCCAATTTACGCATCAGTTAAAGAAGCGGCTAGCGAAACTGGTGCTACAGTTTCTGTGATTTATGTACCGCCAGCAGGCGCGGCAGCTGCCATTTGGGAAGCTGTTGAGGCGGATCTCGATTTGGCTATCTGTATCACCGAAGGCATCCCAGTTCGTGACATGTTGGAAATTCGCAACCGCATGCGTGCTAAAGAAGCCGCTGGTGGCAAAAAAACCTTGTTGCTTGGCCCTAACTGCCCAGGTTTGATCACGCCGGACGAAATCAAAATCGGCATCATGCCAGGTCATATTCACCGCAAAGGTCGCATTGGCGTGGTTAGTCGCTCAGGCACATTGACATACGAGGCCGTGGCACAGTTGACAGAAATCGGTTTGGGTCAATCCAGCGCAGTTGGCATTGGTGGTGATCCTATTAATGGTTTGAAGCATATCGATGTGATGAAGGCGTTTAACGACGATCCAGAAACAGACGCCGTCATCATGATTGGTGAAATTGGCGGTCCAGATGAAGCTGAAGCCGCACGTTGGTGCAAAGCCAACATGAAAAAGCCAATCGTGGGATTCATTGCTGGCGTCACAGCGCCTGCTGGCAAGCGCATGGGCCATGCGGGTGCTTTGATTTCTGGTGGCGCAGACACGGCTGATGCTAAGCTGGCTGTGATGGAAGAGTGTGGCTTTAAAGTCACACGCAATCCTTCCGAAATGGCAAAGTTGCTCAAAGCCATGCTTTGAAATTGATAAATGCAGTAGATTTCAGTTTTTAACGTCAGATATTTGAGATACACATGGAAGCACTAGCCACTCCCGAGTTTTGGGTTGCCGTCGGGCAAATTATTCTTATTGATATTTTGCTTGGTGGTGACAATGCCGTTGTTATTGCTTTGGCGTGCAGAGGATTGCCGCCTGCTCAGCGTAAATGGGGCATTATTTGGGGGACGGTTGGCGCTATCATCTTGCGAGTCATATTGATTGCGTTTGCACTTACCTTGCTAACAGTTCCTTATTTGAAACTGGTTGGCGCTATTTTGCTGATTTGGATTGGTATCAAGCTACTTATGCCGCAAGATGACGATGCGCACAGTAACGTTAGCAGCAGTGACCGCTTGTGGGGCGCTGTAAAAATTGTCATCGTCGCGGACTTGGTGATGAGCGTTGACAACGTTTTAGCGATTGCTGGGGCAGCTGAAAGTGCTGGCAAACATCAGCTGGGCTTAGTTATTTTTGGCTTGTTAGTTAGTATTCCTATCATTGTTGCGGGTAGCCAAATTGTGTTGAGATTGATGGAACGTTTCCCTTACATCATCACGGCAGGTGGCATGTTGTTAGGTTGGATAGCGGGGCAAATGGCCGTCACGGACCCGGCCATCAAACAATGGTTCTCTGTTACAAAGCCAATGGAGTATGGCGCGGCCGTATTTGGAGCACTTTTAGTACTTTGTGTCGGTTTATACCTACAAAAACGTAACCAAACCGCTCACTAATCGGCTAAACTAATTACATATTTGAACAATTCAAAAATTTATTGATCGATTTGTAAACAAGGTGCCATGGCAAAAATTATCGTAAGTCTGGATGACAATCTGATCAAGGTTGTCCCTCTCAACAAAGATCGCATGACTTTGGGAAGACGTCCGTACAACGATATCGTTGTTGACAATTTGGCTGTGAGTGGTGAGCACGCAGCTTTGCAAGTTATTGGTCGTGATTATTTCATCGAAGATTTAAATAGTACCAATGGCACCTATATCAACGAACAAAAAGTCAAGCGTCAAATCCTGAAAAATGGCGACACCATAGAAATTGGAAAGTACGCTATTCGCTACGTTCAAGACGGAGCAAGCGCAATGACCGCAGCACTGAATGCCGCTACTGCAGAAGTTATTGCTGCTGACGAAAAACAGGTCGAAGAAAAAAAACCACTGTTTGAACAAACTAAGTTTGCTGAAGCTTATGTTGCGATTAAGATTTTGTCAGGCGCATCGACTGGTAAAGAACTACCACTGGTCAAAATCGTAACAACAATCGGTAAGCCTGGCGAAGCAGTGATTGCTATCACCAAGCGCCCAAAAAGTTATATGGTAGCGCATGTGGAAGGCGCAATACGCCCATCACTCAATGGGGTTACGTTTGGTATAGATGCTGTACCACTCAAAAACGGTGATTTGTTTGAGCTCGCTGGTACTGCCATGCAGTTTATACAGAACTAATTCGATTGCTGGTCGCTTGCAATAGGCGACAAAATTTGTAGCATGAAGTTTTTGGCAAAGCACTGGGCTCGTATCACGGTGTCAATGCTGCCACTGGTTTTTGCTTTAGGGCATGCAACCAGCTTACTGGACATTGGTTTTGTTCAAACACTAGATCATCTCATCTACGACACAAAACTGCGTGCAGCCATGCCGCACACCGTCGATTCACGTATTGTCATTGTCGATGTAGATGAAAAAAGTTTATCCGAACTTGGGCGCTGGCCGTGGAGCCGTAACAAGTTGGCGGCATTAACACATGAACTTTTTGAAAATCAAAAAATTGCACTGCTTGGTTTTGATTTGGTTTTTGCTGAACCCGATAGCAGTTCAGGATTGCAGCAGCTTGAACAGCTCTCCAAAAATGAGCTGAACAATAATGGTGCATTCCAATCAACTTTCAAAAACTTAGCACCGTCTTTGGATTTTGACGCACAATTTGCAGCAGCATTAAAGCAAAAAAATGTGGTCTTATCTTATTACTTCACAAGTGATCGTGAAGGCCGAACAAGTGGCGTTTTGCCCCAGCCTGTGATGACGCAGGAAAGTGTTCATAAAATCCCACTTAGAACGACGTGGTGGGATGGTTACGGCTCAAACATTGAAAAAATAGTAATGGCTGCCCCGCGGGCTGGTTTTTTTAATGCATTGGCAGATAGTGATGGCATCGTGCGCGCTGTTCCTTTAATCGCTTCTTATCGTGGCGATTATTACGAGTCTTTTGCATTAGCCATGTATCGTGCAACGTTAAATGCACATACTGTTAAGCCTAGTTTTACTGGTGATGCGACTTCAAATATTATGGATGCTATTCAGCTCGTCGACCAGACGAAACAAGTAAGCGTTAAGAGTATTAAGGTCGATGACCGCGCTGCTGTCTTGGTCCCTTACCGTGGAGCGGGGGGTGTTTCTGGTGGGTCATTTCGATATATTTCTGCAACAGATGTATTAAATCGACGGATTACCCCAAATGATTTGAACGGAAAAATAATTTTGCTGGGTTCGAGTGCGCCGGGTTTGCTCGACTTGCGAAATACGCCAGCTGGTCAAGCCTATCCAGGTGTAGAAACGCATGCAAACTTGTTATCAAGCATGCTCGACGAAAAATCAATTGTAGTTCCCGACTATGCATTAGGTGCTGAAGTGGCTGTTTTATTGTTGGTTGGGTTGTCGCTTGCTTTTGTCTTGCCTGGGTTGACTGCTACAAGAGCCTTGGCATTTAGCATTTCAACTTTGCTGATACCTGGCGCGATAAATATTTATTTGTTTGTTGTGCATGGGTTGGCATTTCAGTTGGCGACTTTGATTTTTTTATCGTTCTTTGCATACATGCTCAACATGAGCTACGGGTATTTTGTTGAGAGCAAATCCAAGCGCGAGCTAACCAAATTGTTTGGTAGTTACGTACCGCCACAACTTGTTGATGAAATGGTACTTGAACCCTCAAATCACACAATGAAAGCGGTCAATAAAGACTTAACTGTCATGTTTTGTGACTTGCGTGAATTTACCAAATTAGCTGAAAACTTAGAGCCAGGACAATTACAGCAGATGCTCAATGATGTGTTCGGACGTCTAACGCAGATTATCGTAGAACGACGTGGCACTGTAGATAAATATATGGGTGATTGCGTGATGGCGTTTTGGGGGGCGCCGGTTAGTATGGCAAATCATGCAGAGTTAGCTGTCTTAGCTGCAATAGACATAACCAAGGCTGTAAAACTCATCAATCAAGAGCATCGTGCAATGGGTTTACCCGTTATAAAACTAGGTATTGGCATTAACACAGGGCAAATGTGTGTTGGAGATATGGGGTCGTTTATGCGGCGCAGTTACACAGTGGTCGGCGATGCTGTCAATATTGCCTCAAGGTTAGAAGGACTTACCAAAAATTACGATGTTTCTATTTTGACGGGCTCTAGTACGGTGCAAGCCACTTTATCAAGCGCGTATAAATTTAATTGGCGAGAGCTTGATAGTGTGCAGCTGGCTGGTAAACATGACATATTCACGGTATTCACACTTGATGACTCAAAGACCGAATCACATGCTGAGTAATGAAATATGATTCATTTATTGAATTAAAAATTGTTGAACCAAAAGAATGGCAATAAGCGAGCAAACAAATTTAAGTACGCAGCTTGATGCATTAGACGGTAAGTTATTACAGGCGGCCAGCTTTGATGCTAGCATTCAATCATGGTGCGAAGATGCTTGCGAAGTCTTAAAGTCCGAGTGCGTTGGACTTTTTCTTGCCAATGAAGATGGCGTGTCCATAAGTTCGAAAGTGACCACAGGCATATCTACTAATCTGCGGATCAAGCTGCCAATTAGCCCTAAAAGCTTAGCTGGATTTGTGGCGCTGACTAAAAAACAGCTAAATATTCCTGATGTTGGCAATTCAGCAGCTTTGCAGCGCATCCATCCTGAGCTAAGATTTGCAGACGCTGTAGATAAATCCACGGGTTTTCGCAGCGCACAGATGATAATTAGCCCTATCATGGCAGGTAATGCCTTGTTAGGTGTTTTAGAAGTAATTAATAATAAAAATGGACAGCCTTTT
>JBEGUP010000062.1:0-12135 GCA_041178825.1 Pseudomonadota bacterium
CTAACAACCACTGCAAAGAGTCGCGCACGGCCTCGTCGTCGTCAACAACGTAAACAGTGCCTTTTTTAGGAATCAAACTCATGCAAATACTCCTGCTTAATATAAATTCAGTTACGCTGTATTCTGCGATGTATTGGCTTCTTGCAAACTCTCGTTCTGCAAAGGTAACCAGAAAGCAAATCGACAGCCCACGACATCCACACCATTGTAGATGTTCTCAGCGGCTATTCGTCCTAAGTGTGATTCGATGATGGAGCGACACAAACTCAAGCCCATACCCATGCCCTCAGCCTTGGTGGAAAAGAAGGACTCGTACAAACGCGCCATCACTTCGGGTTGCAAGCCTAATCCAGAGTCAATCACTGCAAACTCTATCACTTGCTTGTCATCTACCTTTTTAGGTGTAACGCGTAACTCCACGCTTCGGTTGGCAGAGTTGCGCTGCGCTGAGTCGACAGACTCGGCAGCGTTTTTAAGCAAATTGATCAACACCTGTTCAATCAAAATCGGGTCTACCTGCAAATCTGGCAAACGCGCTGCAACATAGGTTCGTAGATGGACGTTTCTGCGTCGCATTTCAATTTCGGCCAATTCTTTGGCCGCTTCGACCATAGCCAGCACACTAGAGAGGGTGCGATTAGGTGCGCTGCGCTTCACAAAGGAGCGAATCCGCTGAATGATCTGCCCCGCGCGTTGGGCTTGTTTGGCAGTTTTATCAAGCGCGTTAAGCATATCTTCTTCTGAGATTTGCTTGTCTTTGATGCGTGAAACCATGCCGTTGCAGTACAAGCTGATAGCCGTCAGCGGCTGGTTCAGCTCATGCGCAACGCTGGATGCCATCTCACCCATGGTGATAAGTCGGCTCGCACTTTCAGCCCGCTCAGCTTGCTGTAAAGCCAGTGCTTCAGCATCGCGGCGTGATGTGATGTCTGTCGCAATCACCATTTGCGCCAATCGGCCATCCACCCAAGTTAAATAACGCGAACGAACTTCTAGCCATTTAGACAACTCTGGAATGAAGATCTCAAAGTTTTTGATCTGCGACGTGCTGAGTTGGTCTAGCGGTAAGCCCGCCAAACTATCCACATCGTCACCCATTTCTTCTTGAGGCAATTCAGTCACAACACCTGCTTGCGCTATCAACTGCAAATGTCCCACGGTGTCGCCCCCAAACCATTGACGATACATTTTGTTAGCGAACAGTAGATCTGCTCTGCCCAAAGGGGCAACAGATACTGAGGCGTCCATGCCTTCTAAAACTGTGATGAATCGGTCTTGCGACTCGACAAGCTGTTGGCGCACGCGGTTAGGTTCTGTGATATCCGTGGTCGAGGTCATCAACCCAGTTTGCTGACCTTTGGCATCAATCAACGGAGAAACGTACATGCGCGCGTCAAACAGCTTGCCATTTTTGCGTTTTACACGAATTTGAAAACCACCCTTGGGCGCTCGCCCAGACAGCTCGTCCTCCAGCTGCTTGCTGAGGATTTCATAGTCTTGCGTCGGCCAGTATGGAAACGGGGCTGTTGATCCTAACAACTCCTCTTCAGACCAGCCCGTCATTTCGCAAAACGCTGGGTTTACGTAGGTTATTTTGCCTGTCATGTCCAGAGCACGCATGCCTGTCAACATGGAATTTTCCATCGCTCGGCGAAAATTAGTTTCGCTGATCAAGGCTTGTTGCGTTTTCATACGCCGTCGTGTATGCCGCCATGTAGCTACAAGCATCCATACAGTTAATGCACTTAATGCTGCAGTGAGCCAAAATAAACCGCTTCCAACCAGACCCAAAGACGTGCGATAGGCTTGTGCACGTAAAACCAAATCGTTGCCAACCGGGGATACAGGGATTTGATATTCATTTGGGGCAGCCGCCCAAGGCAACAGTTTTGTTGCTGCGTTTCGAGGCTTGATGGTTTGGCCTGCCATCACTGTATTTTTGCCGTTTATAAACGAAACCGCATACTTTGCGGTGATTTCGTTGGGAACACCATATCTCAACACGCCATCTACTGAATACTCGCCCATGATGACGCCTGTGAATTTACTCTTTTCAGCCAAGGGTATGTGCAGTTGCAAAATCGGCTCTGCTCCAGGCTCAACAATAGGGCGAGAGTAAATGGGTTGAGCCAGATCTTTAGCCAAATTAAAGGCAAACGAGCCTTCGGTCTCTTTGAATATGACCACACTGCCTACGCCGCGTAATTGGAGATTTGACGCGCTAGACGACGCGTAGGCCGCTTTAACACGCTGTTTGTTGTCAATCCAAGTTATCGCGTGTAACTCTGGATAGTTATTAATCAGCATTTCAGCCTGCGTGGTGAAATCTTCTGCGTCAATTTCTTTGCTAGACACATCGCGAGCTACGCGCATCAGTTGTTCTTGCCGTTCAAGAAGTCGTAAACGTAAGCGCTGCTGAGCATATTCAACATCGCGTTTGATTGTTTCTTGCTCTCTGTCAATTTCCTCTAATCGCAGATATGAGAACGAAGCAACGATGGCCGCTAAAAATAACAATACTGTGATTAATGGGGCAATGCTGGCATATCGGTCTTGCCGATTCGGTGACTGTCTACGCCACCAACTGCGCAATAAAGTGGGTATACCCGGCAAACCATTTGGTTCTTTGCGATTACTCTGTATCAAATCCATATACAGAGTGTATTGCTTTGTTAGTGCAGTTAAATTGTCTTTGAAAGTATTTAAAATTTCACAATACAAAATACAAAATCATAATTTGATATTTTTATAAATTTATGACACAATAGGGAACTTGCACTAATTAGTGCTTAAATCTATACAAAACCCTTACAAATAGGAGACAGTGATGAATGCAACCGTTGCCAATTTAGCTGACACGTTCACCAAAGCCTTAGGTGCTGACAGTGATACAGCTGAAACCCGAGAGTGGCTAGATGCCCTTTCTTCCGTGATCAGCAATGAAGGCCCTGAGCGTGCGCACTTTTTGCTTGAACAATTGTTAGAGCATGCGCGCCAAAGCAGCATTGACATGCCGTTTTCTGCGACCACCGCTTATGTCAACACCATTGAGCCTGAAAACCAAGTGCATGCACCCGGTAATTTGGAAATTGAAGCCCGTTTGCGTGCGTATATGCGCTGGAACGCCATGGCCATGGTGGTCAAAGCAAACCGTCATTACCCGGCAGACGGTGGCGACTTGGGCGGACATATCGGTTCTTTTGCCTCGCTTGCCAGTCTTTTTGGTGCTGGTTTCAACCATTTTTGGCATGCTGAATCTGCTGATCATGGCGGCGATTGCCTTTACATCCAAGGCCATGTGTCACCAGGTGTTTACGCTCGCGCCTATTTAGAAGGCCGTTTGACGGAAGAGCAATTGCTGAATTTCCGCCAAGAGGTTGATGGCAAAGGCTTGTCTAGCTACCCGCACCCTAAATTGATGCCTAACTTCTGGCAGTTTCCAACGGTTTCAATGGGTTTAGGGCCGCTGATGGCGATTTACCAAGCCCGTTTCTTGAAGTATTTGCACGCACGCGGCATTGCAAATACTGAAAACCGCAAGGTTTGGGTCTTCTGCGGTGACGGCGAGATGGACGAGGTCGAATCATTAGGCGCGATTGGTTTGGCTGCGCGCGAAGGCTTAGATAACCTCATTTTCGTCATCAATTGCAACTTGCAGCGTTTAGACGGCCCCGTGCGTGGTAACGGCAAGATTGTGCAAGAGCTGGAAGGCGAATTCCGTGGCGCAGGCTGGAACGTCATCAAATTGCTCTGGGGCAGCGGTTGGGATCCACTCTTGGCGCGTGACAAAGATGGTGCATTGCGTAAGCTGATGATGGATACCTTGGACGGTGATTACCAAGCCATGAAAGCCAATGATGGCGCTTATGTGCGCAAGCATTTCTTCGGAAAAGACCCGCGCACCTTGGAAATGGTTGCCCACATGAGCGACGAAGAGATTTTTGACTTGCGTCGCGGTGGCCATGATTCTAAAAAGGTCTATGCTGCGTACCACCAAGCGGTCAACCACAAGGGTCAGCCAACGGTGATGCTGATCAAAACCGTCAAAGGTTTTGGTATGGGCAAATCTGGTGAGGGCAAAAACAACGTCCACCAAACTAAAAAATTAACGGATGAAGACATCAAAGCCTTCCGCGACCGTTTTAATATCCCAATTCCAGATAGTCAATTGGCTGACTTACCTTTTTACAAACCGGCTGATGACACGCCAGAAATGCAATACCTGCACGAGCGCCGCAAAGCCCTGGGCGGTTACCTGCCACATCGCCGCACCAAAGCGGACGAGCAGTTCACTGTGCCAGCATTGGAAACTTTCAAATCTGTGATTGAACCGACCGCTGAAGGCCGTGAAATTTCGACCACCCAAGCCTATGTGCGTTTCTTGACCACGCTGTTGCGCGACCAAGCTTTAGGCCCACGCGTGGTGCCAATTTTGGTTGACGAAGCCCGTACCTTTGGTATGGAAGGTTTGTTCCGTCAAATTGGTATTTACAACCCTGCGGGTCAAAACTACACCCCAGTCGACAAAGACCAGGTGATGTATTACCGCGAAGACAAAGCAGGTCAAATTTTGCAAGAAGGTATCAATGAAGCCGGCGGTATGTCCAGCTGGATCGCTGCTGCTACCAGCTACAGCACCAGCAACCGCATCATGATTCCGTTTTATGTGTATTACTCCATGTTCGGCTTCCAGCGTATTGGCGATTTGGCTTGGGCAGCGGGCGACATGCAAGCTCGCGGCTTCTTGTTGGGCGGCACATCTGGCCGTACCACATTGAACGGCGAAGGCTTGCAGCACGAAGACGGCCATAGCCACATCATGGCGGGCACGATTCCAAACTGCATCAGCTACGACCCAACCTTTGCGCACGAAGTGGGCGTGATTCTTCACCACGGCTTGAAGCGCATGGTTGAGAAACAAGACAATATATTCTATTACCTCACTTTGTTGAATGAAAACTATGCCATGCCCGGTTTGACTGTGGGCACGGAAGAGCAAATCATCAAAGGTATGTATTTGTGCAAACCGTCTGCCATCAGCGCAACAAATTCTAGCAATACCGTGCAGTTGTTAGGCTCAGGCACTATTTTGCGTGAGTCCATCGCTGCACAAGAGCTGCTCGAAAAAGACTGGGGCATTGCTGCCAACGTCTGGAGTTGCCCAAGTTTCAACGAATTGACCCGTGATGGTCAGGATGCCGAGCGCCATAACCTGCTGCACCCAACCGATGCGCCGCGCGTCTCGTTTGTTGGCCAACAATTGTCCGCCCACGCAGGCCCAGTCGTCGCTTCGACCGACTATATGAAAGCCTACGCAGAGCAGATTCGTCCGTTCATCCCGAACTACAAAGACGGCAAACACCGCGCTTACAAAGTGCTGGGCACAGACGGTTTTGGCCGCTCAGACTTCCGCTCAAAACTGCGCGAGCATTTTGAAATCAACCGCCACTACATCGTGGTTGCGGCTCTCAAAGCGCTGAGCGAGGAGGGCAGTGTGCCAGTTGCTAAAGTGGCTGAAGCTATCAAAAAATACGGCATCAAAACCGACAAAATTAACCCGTTGTATGCCTAAGCACTGCGCCTAAGCTGTACAAAAAAACTCAGAAACAAGATAAAAGACATCGGGAGAAACATATGGCATTGGTAGACATTAAAGTTCCAGATATTGGAGACTTCGCAGAGGTAGCCGTCATTGAGTTGATGGTCAAAGTGGGTGACACCATCAAGGTGGATCAATCCATCCTGACAGTGGAAAGCGACAAGGCGTCGATGGAGATTCCTTCCAGCCACGCTGGTGTGGTGAAAGAAGTCAAAGTGGCTATTGGCGACAAAGTCAAAGAAGGCTCTGTCGTTTTGTCACTCGAAGTGGCTGCAGATGCGGCTATTGCTGCGGCAGTATCCGCACCCGCTGCTGCTGCCGCTCCTGCACCAGCAGCACAAGCAGCTACACCTGTAGCCGCCGTAGCTGTTGCTGTTGCTGTTGCTTCAGGCCCCGTCGAAGTCAAAATCCCCGACATTGGCGACTTCAAAGACGTGGCGGTGATCGAGATTTTGGTCAAAGTCGGCGACACCATCAAAGTTGAGCAATCGTTGATGACCGTTGAATCCGACAAAGCAGCGATGGAGATTCCATCTTCTGCTGCTGGCGTGCTTAAAGAACTCAAAGTCAAACTGGGCGACAAGGTCAATATTGGCGATTTAATTGCTATTTTGGAAGGGTCAAGCGCAGTGGCTTCAGCAGTTGCACCAGCAGCTTCTGCACCTGTCGTACCTGTCGCCGTGCCGCAAGCTGCAGCATCTGCACCCGTTGCAGCTGTGGCCTCAGCACCTGCAGCAGCCGTGCCAGCACACGCGCCGACATCCAACACATTGAACCTGCCACATGCGTCACCCTCCGTTCGCAAGTTCGCACGTGAACTGGGCGTACCTTTGGCTGAAGTCAAAGGCAGCGGTCAAAAAGGCCGTATCACTGAGCAAGATATCCAGCAGTTCACCAAATCCGTGATGTCTGGTGCTATACAAACAATAGCTTCTCAGGCAACAAATAAACCAGCTACAGCCAATAGTGGTGGTGACTTAGGTGGCATGAGTTTATTGCCATGGCCGAAAGTTGATTTCACCAAGTTCGGCCCTGTCGAACGCAAAGATTTGTCGCGCATCAAGAAAATCAGTGGCGCCAACTTGCACCGCAATTGGGTGATGATTCCGCACGTCACCAACCATGACAATGCTGACATCACCGAGTTGGAAGCTTTCCGCGTTCAAATGAACAAGGAAAACGAAAAGGCAGGTATCAAAACAACCATGTTGGCTTTCGTGATCAAAGCGGTCGTCTCTGCGCTCAAGAAATTCCCCGATTTCAACGCCTCTTTAGACGGTGACCAACTGGTTTACAAGCAGTACTACAACATCGGTTTTGCGGCAGACACGCCAAACGGCTTGGTTGTACCTGTGTTGAAAGATGCTGATAAAAAAGGTATTTTCCAAATTTCGACTGAAATGGGCGAATTGTCCAAAAAAGCACGTGATGGCAAACTGGGCGGTGGCGATATGCAGGGCGGTTGTATCTCCATTTCGTCACTTGGTGGCATTGGCGGTCGTTATTTCCACCCGATTATCAACGCGCCGGAAGTTGCTATTTTGGGCTTGAGCAAATCTGTGATGGAGCCGGTTTGGAATGGTTCTGAGTTCAAACCACGCCTAATGCTTCCATTGTCCCTCAGCTACGACCACCGCGTCATCGACGGCGCGGCTGCCGCACGATTCAACGCCTACCTAGGTCAAGTGCTGTCTGATTACCGTCGCATTTTGCTATGACCACAGTTGTCGTTGTCAAAAAAGGCAATCAAATCGCCATTGCAGCGGACACGCTGGTGACGTTTGGTGATACTCGTTTGAGTCATAGGTTTGAAAACAATACCAAGATTTTCAAATTTGACACAGCTTCTGGGCCAACCTACGTTGGCATGGCGGGCACGGTCGCGCATTTCCCAGCATTACGTAAAGCTATCAACGCTTTGCCAAAAGCTGAGCGCTTGTTTGGCAGCAAAGACGAGGTGTTTGACACCTTTTTGAAGCTACACCCTATGCTCAAAGAAACCTTTTTCTTGCAGACCAAGGAAGAAGACAGCGACCCGTACGAATCCAGCCAGTTCAGCGTGCTGATAGCCAACCAAACCGGCATTTACGGCCTGTACAGCTACCGCGAAGTGTTTGAATTCAAAGAGTTTTGGGGCATAGGCTCAGGCCGTGGCTTTGCACTGGGTGCCATGCATGCCACCTACGCTAAAGCCAAAACAGCTCGAGAAGTTGCAGAGCCATCAAAATGAAATAAGAAGACTAGAAAAGTAGACGTTTAAAGTCGACATTGAAGAAAGAACAACATGGCAAATATAGACATCAAAGTGCCCGATATTGGCGATTTCGCGGAAGTAGCCGTTATCGAATTGCTGGTTAAAGTAGGCGATATCGTCAAGGCCGAGCAAAGCTTGATCACCGTTGAATCCGACAAAGCGTCGATGGAGATTCCCTCCAGCCACGCTGGTGTAATTACTGGCTTGAGCATCAAAATCGGCGACAAAGTCAAAGAAGGCTCAGTCATCATGACGATGGATGTCGCTGGTGTCGCAGCTGCTACGGCAGCGCCTGTTGCCACGCCCGTTGCAGCACCAGCCGTACAAAATACGGATGCAGCCAGCATAAATACTGCCTCAACAGCTATAACTAGCATAGCATCTAACTACGCAGGCACAGTCGATTTAGAGTGCGATTTGATGGTTCTAGGCGGTGGCCCAGGCGGTTATTCTGCAGCTTTCCGTGCTGCAGATTTGGGCTTGAAAGTCGTTTTGGTCGAGCGCTACGCCACGATTGGCGGCGTGTGTTTGAACGTGGGTTGCATCCCTTCCAAAGCCTTGCTGCACGTCGCTGCCGTGATGGACGAAGTTGCGCACTTGGGTGATTTGGGTGTCGATTTCGGCAAACCAGCTGTCAATATCGACAAACTGCGCGGCCACAAAGACAAAGTTATTGGCAAATTGACAGGTGGTTTGGCTGCCATGGCCAAAATGCGCAAAGTCACGATTTTGCGTGGCTACGGCTCGTTCGTAAGCGCAAACCACATCGAAGTAGAAGAAACTTCTGGCACAGCGCAAGAAAAAACCGGCGCTAAGAAAGTTGTCGCCTTCAAAAACGCCATCATCGCCGCAGGTAGCCAAGCGGTTCGCCTGCCTTTCATGCCCGAAGACCCGCGCGTGGTGGATTCGACGGGCGCTTTGGCGCTCAAAGAAGTGCCGAAACGCATGTTGATTTTGGGTGGCGGCATCATCGGTTTGGAGATGGGAACCGTGTATTCCACACTGGGCGCGCGCTTGGACGTGGTTGAAATGATGGACGGTTTGATGCAAGGTGCTGACCGCGATTTGGTCAAAATCTGGCAAAAAATGAACGCGCCACGCTTTGACAACATCATGCTCAAAACCAAAACCGTGGGCGCGAAAGCCACGCCAGCGGGTATTGAGGTGACGTTTGCTGCAGCAGAAGAGGGCGGCACTGCGCCTGCGCCACAAACTTACGACTTGGTTTTGCAAGCCGTGGGTCGTACGCCGAATGGCAAAAAATTGGCTGCAGAAAAAGCCGGCGTTGAAGTCACAGACCGTGGTTTCATCCCCGTCAATATCCAAATGCGCACCAACGTGCCCAACATTTTCGCGATTGGCGACATCGTTGGTCAACCCATGCTGGCGCACAAAGCCGTGCACGAAGCGCATGTGGCCGCAGAAGTCATCGCCGGCGAGTTGCAAGGCAACAAAGAGCTGGCCGCCGCCGCCTTCAACGCCCGCGTGATTCCAAGCGTCGCCTACACCGACCCTGAAGTGGCTTGGGTTGGCTTGACCGAAGACGAAGCCAAAGCCAAAGGCATCAAGGTCAAAAAAGGCCTGTTCCCATGGACAGCCTCAGGCCGCGCCATTGCCAACGGCCGCGACGAAGGCGTCACAAAACTACTGTTTGACGATTCACCCGAAGCGCATGGCCACGGCAAAATTTTGGGCGGCGGCATGGTAGGCACGCATGCTGGCGACATGATCGGTGAAATCGCCTTGGCTATCGAAATGGGTGCAGACGCCGTAGATATTGGCAAAACCATCCATCCGCATCCGACGTTGGGTGAATCGATTGGCATGGCGGCTGAAGTGGCACATGGCAGTTGTACGGATTTGCCGCCTAGTAAGAAGTAAGAAGCGTTAAAAGTTGACATGATTTCCTCAAAAGCCCTGTTAGTAAACTATCAGGGCTTTTTTGTATGCAAGTCAGCCAAAGGAAGGGTGATTTTGAATTCGGTAACTTAAGCTGGTGCGTTACATCCACAATCTGTACAACCAAAAGCTTTCTTCGGTTGCCAACGCTTTTTTAAACTCTTCAGGGCTAAAACCTGTGCTGCGTCGCACTTCTCTGCACATATGGGCTTGATCGGAAAATCCAGTATTGAACGCAACCTCAGCCCAACTGAGCATGTCGTTTTCTAAGGCGTTGCGCACCTCGAAAAACGCTGTTTCTTCCCGTGCAATACCACGCAACCGTTGCAATGTTTGTCCTGTTCGACGCTTTACATGACGTTCTAGCTGTCGAGTGCTCTTGCCGATACTCGTTAACGCTAGCCGTGTAGTCAGGTTCATCACCCAATCGTGGTATCGAGTAACTGGGTGCGGAAGTTGATCTCGGCATGCATCCCAACGCCTAAGTAAAAAAGTTTCCAAGATTTTAATTCGCGTCGTGTCTTCTGCTGCAACCAACACGTTGTTCGCCATGTGCTGCCAGTTATCGTCGAGTAAATCGGCGATCGGCAGAAAAGTGTCCACTAAACCCGCCACATCAAGGCCGGTGAGTGCGTGGAAGGCATCTGGCAAGAAAATCGCCATGAACCCATGCATTTCCCCCAAATTCTTGGTCACACTTGGCATTGTTTGAGGGCCAGAAACATAGATTTTTTCAGAAGTGTCCAGCGTGACAGATACACCACCTCGCGACACTATTTCCCCCTCGCCTTTGATCGTCCATATCAGGGCGCATAACGGTGTAGCGTTGTAGTGGTTGAACATTTCTGTAGGCGCAAGTGGTACACCACTGGTGTTACGGCTGACGTAAGCACGCACGCAATTGGTTAGTGCAGAGTTGGGCAGACGCAGATGGGTGTCAGCAACTTTAAAGGGGTGTTTTTCGCTTCTGATTGGGCTACGCGGTGCAATGCTCATATGGAAATTGTACCTATGCACACATGTCGTAATTATTCAATACCTACGGACTTCAGCTGTTTAACATGAGCTTTGAAAATAGGAGAAAGCTAAATGATGTCAACCGAAAAAACACATTACAAACAACCACCCGGTCCGAAATCGAGGATTTTTGGGTTTGATTTACTGAGTCAATCAAAGGCAGATTACCTAGGACATGTGGGGGAGCTGAAGCAACGATTTGGAGATGTCGTGATGAGCCAAGTGGTTCACGAGAAAGTTTTCGACATTCATCACCCGGACTTAATCCGTGAGTTGCTGGTTGATAATGCCGACGCATTGATCCGCTGGGAGCGTGGCATTGAGGTTTTTGCAAACATCCATGGTCGAAGCGTCTTGGTGACAGAGGGCGATAAATGGAAACGCCAACGAAGAATGTTGCAACCCGGATTCAGTGTAAAGCGCATGGAGGGTTATTGCGCATTGATGACTACGGCCATTCAAAATGCGCTGTCTTCGCTTGATCAAACATCGGTTGTAAATTTAGAATTTAATCATTGGATACATCAAGTGACCATGGATGTTATTTTTCAAACGCTTTTTAGTTGTGCGGATACAGCTAGGCGAGACCCAGCCATTGGTGCTGTAGCGACTTTGTCATCGGTCGGTATGCAGGAGATGTTTTTACCGATGAGTGCGCCTGACTGGATGCCGCACAAGTCAAAAAAACGCTGCGCCAAAAAAGTGCTGGACGAGTTGATACGATCCCACATTCAGGCTCGTCGCGCACAGAACCCTACACAGAGCACGCAGGCAAATGATGTTTTAGCCATGCTCTTATCGGTACGTGATGAACAGGGCGACAGCTATGGCCTGAGCGATGAAGAAATCCGAGATCAATGCATGACGATTTTTCTGGCTGGACACGAGACCACGGCACTGGCACTTTCTTGGTGGGCAGGACTAATAGCCCAGCACCCCGAAGCGGCGCAATTGGCACAGGCGGAAGTTGATTCTGTTTTGGCCGGTCAACTGATTCAATATGCCGATGTGGCCAATATGCGCTACCTGAACTGGACTTTGAAAGAAGCGCTTCGACTTTATCCGCCCGTATCGGCATTGATGTCACGACGGGCGGTAAGGGATGTGACATTGGGAGATTGGCTCATTCCCAAAGGGGCAATGGTGCGCGTTACACCGTGGGTCGTTCACAGGGATGCGCGATGGTTTGTGGAGCCTAACCGTTTTATGCCTGAAAGGTTTAACGAAGATACACCGCTACCCAACCGCAACAGCTTCATACCGTTTGGCACAGGGCCAAGGGTGTGCATTGGCAGCCACTTTGCATTGACTGAAATGGCTTTGATCGCCGCCCACTTGTTGCAAAATTTTTCTTTTCGCCCTGCTA
>JBEGUP010000063.1:0-15549 GCA_041178825.1 Pseudomonadota bacterium
CTTTCCAAACAAAAGCTGAATGAAAAGCCATTGGTCGAAGATATTCGTTTGTTAGGACGAATTTTAGGCGATGTGATTCGAGAGCAAGAGGGTGCTGCCGCTTATGAGTTGATCGAGAAAATCCGCAAACTGTCCGTCGCTTTCAGGCGCGATGAGGACCACACCGCTGACAAAGCGCTTAAAAAACTGCTCAAAAGCCTCTCTGGAGACCAAACGGTTAGCGTGATTCGCGCTTTCACCTACTTCAGCCATTTGGCCAATTTGGCGGAAGACAGGCACCACATTCGCCGCCGCGAGGTACATGAGCGCGTGGGCGATACGCAAGAAGGCAGCATCGAGGTAGCCTTGGCGCGTCTGCGCTGGGCGGGCATCACACCCAAAACCATTTCCCAAACTTTGGCAAAAAGCCACGTTTCCCCAGTTTTGACCGCGCACCCAACCGAAGTGCAGCGTAAAAGCATTTTGGATGCGGAGCGCGATATTGCACAGCTGCTCACTTCGCGGGACGACATCAAAATGCGCAGCTCTGCAGCAACTGGCGTCAAAGATGCTCTTAAAGACAAGTTATCGCCCAAGGAACTTAGCGCGAATGAATTACAACTACGCGCCCGCGTGATGCAGCTGTGGCAAACGCGTTTATTGCGTTACTCCAAGCTCACGGTGATGGACGAGATTGAAAACTCGTTGAGCTATTACGAATCCACCTTTTTGCGTGAAATACCCAAGTTGTATGCAGAACTTGAGCAATCCCTAGGCAACCAGCCCGTACACAGCTTTTTGCGCATGGGCCAGTGGATTGGCGGCGACCGAGACGGCAACCCCAACGTTAGCGCACAAACCCTGCAATACGCCCTTAAACGCCAAGCCGAGATGGTACTGCGGTTTTATTTGACTGAGGTGCATTTTTTAGGCTCTGAATTGTCGATGTCGTCGATTTTGGTGCCTTTGTCAGAGCCGATGAAAGATTTGGCTGAGCAGTCCCCAGACACCAATGAACACCGCAAAGACGAACCCTATCGCCGCGCCCTGACGGGCGTGTATGCGCGTTTGGCTGCGAATTTGAAAGACATGACCGGCGGGGATGCAGCACGCCATGCCGTCGCGCCGCAAAACCCGTACAAGCAAGCTGAAGATTTTTTAGCAGACTTGCGCACCATTCAAACTTCACTGCAAGACAACCACGGTGCGGCTGTGGTTAGCCAGCGTTTGCACCCACTGATTCGCGCGGTAGAAGTGTTTGGTTTCCATTTGGCAACCGTCGATCTGCGCCAAAGCTCAGACAAACACGAAGAAGTTGTCGCCGAATTGCTGGCGGTGGCGCGCTTAGAGTTGAATTATTCAAGCTTGGACGAGCAAGCCAAACGCAGCCTGCTGGTTAAATTGCTCAGTGATGCACGACCATTGCGTGTTTTAGATGCCACCTATTCTGACCATACACAAGGTGAATTGGCCATTTTTGAAGCCGCCAAAGCCATGCGTTTGCGCTATGGCCACCACGCCATTCGCCACTACATCATCAGCCACACAGAAACCGTCAGCGATTTGCTCGAAGTCTTGTTGCTGCAAAAAGAAGTTGGTTTGATGCATGGCACCTTAGACAAACAAGCAAGCCATGATTTGATCGTCGTTCCCTTGTTTGAAACCATTGAAGATTTGCGCAATGCAGCCCCCATCATGCGCGAGTTTTACGCGTTGACGGGCATGGTGCAGCAAGTGCAACGCAGCGGTGGCGAGCAAGACATCATGCTGGGCTACTCTGACAGTAACAAAGATGGCGGCATTTTCACCAGCAATTGGGAACTGTATCGTGCGGAGATTGCGCTGGTAGAACTGTTTGACGAACTCGCCGCCTCGCACGGCATCACTTTGCGCATGTTCCACGGCCGCGGCGGCACAGTGGGGCGCGGTGGCGGTCCAAGCTACCAAGCTATTTTGGCGCAACCGCCGGGCACGGTGCGTGGCCAGATTCGTCTGACCGAGCAAGGCGAGGTGATTGGTTCTAAATACGCCAACCCAGAAATTGGCCGTCGTAATTTGGAAACTTTGGTGGCAGCTACTTTGGAAGCCACTTTGCTGCAGCCCACGAAGTCTGCAAGTGCCAAGTTTTTAGAAACCGCATCGTCGCTTTCACTATCAAGTATGGCGGCATATCGCGCGTTGGTTTACGAAACACCCGGTTTTACCGACTACTTTTTTCAGTCCACACCGTTACGCGAGATTGCCGAACTAAACCTAGGCTCACGCCCCGCGTCGCGCAAAGCATCGCAAAAAATTGAAGATTTGCGCGCTATCCCTTGGGGCTTCAGCTGGGGTCAGTGCCGTTTGACCTTGCCAGGTTGGTATGGTTTTGGTTCTGCGGTTCATGCGTTTTTGCATGAAAGCACGAACGGAAAGCAATCGCCCGCAGAATCTAAAAAACAACTCGCTTTGCTGCAAAAAATGGTCAAAGACTGGCCGTTTTTCCGCACCCTGCTGAGCAATATAGACATGGTTTTGGCAAAGAGCGATTTAGCTTTGGCATCGCGTTATGCCGAACTGGTCACCGATGCCGCCTTGCGCAAGAAGATTTTCAACCGCATTGAAACCGAGTGGCATTTGACGGTAACAGCGCTTCAGTTGATCACCGGCGACAAACAGCGCCTGACCAACAACGCCGCCCTACAACGCTCCATCCGCCACCGCTTCCCCTACATCGATCCCCTACACCACTTGCAAGTCGAGCTGGTACGCCGCTACCGCGCAGGTCAGTCGGACGAGCGGGTACAGCGCGGGATTCATATTTCGATCAACGGGATTGCGGCGGGGTTGCGGAATACTGGATAAACCAGAAAAAAGCCGGCTTAGAGCACTGAATCAGGCTCTAGCTGGCGTATTTATTGCCTGAACAGCTATATTATTTATAGCAAAATCCAGCAGTAAATTTAATGACTTTTACTCACCCAAATATGCTTCACGCACTTTCGGGTCGTTCAACATGATCTTTGCGTCGCCGCTCATCGTTATCAAGCCTGAGTCCATCACGTAGCCACGGTCGGCAATACCTAGGGCACGGCTGGCGTTTTGTTCTACGAGTAAAACAGTCACGCCTTTGGACGACACGTCTTTGACGACTTCGAAAATCTTGTCGACCATGATGGGGGACAAACCCATGGATGGCTCGTCTAGCAACAGCACTTTGGGGCGGCTCATCAGGGCGCGGCCCATGGCTAGCATTTGCTGTTGTTCGCCACCGCTCATGGTGCCAGCCAGCTGGTCTTTACGCTCTTTCAAACGTGGGAAAGTTTCAAAAACCATGTCCACATCTGATGCGATCTCAGCTTTGTCGTTGCGGATGTAAGCGCCCATGGCCAAGTTTTCCAAGATGGTCATGCGGGTGAAAACGCCACGTCCTTCCGGCACCATGGCTAGGCCTTGGTGAACCAAGTCCCAGGCGCCTTGGCCTTTGATACTTTTACCCAAGTACTCAATATCGCCGTCGGTGAATGGCAAACCGCCAGTGATGGCTTTCATGGTGGTGGTTTTGCCTGCGCCATTGGAGCCGATCAAGGTGACCAGCTCGCCCTCGCGCACTTCAAAATCTACCCCTTTGACCGCTTGAATACCGCCGTAACCGACTTTGAGCCCGCTTACTTTGAGAAGAATATTTGCCATGTTGGAATTTCCCATGTTTTTTTACTTAGTGTGACGCTTAACGTCATTTAGCGTCGCTTAGTGCCCACCTGTGCCCAGATAGGCAGAAATCACTTTTTCGTTGGCACGCACTTCATTGGCTGTGCCTTCGGCGATTTGCTTACCGTAATCCAAAACCGTCAAGCGGTCGCACAAGCCCATGACCAATTTCACGTCATGCTCAATCAGCAAAATCGTACGATTGTCATTGCGGATTTTGTCGATCAAGGCGCGAAGTTGCACTTTTTCAGTGGCATTCATACCCGCAGCAGGCTCGTCCAAGGCAATTAATTGCGGATCTGTCGCCAAGGCACGGGCGATTTCTAAACGGCGCTGGTCTCCGTAGCTCAGCGTGCGTGCTTTGTAGTCAGCCAGCTGACCAATGCCAACGTAATCCAGCAACTCGTGCGCCCGTTTGGCAATCGCTTTTTCTTCGGCTTTGAAGCTGCTGGTTCTGAAAATGGCACCCAGTAACCCTGAGTTGGTACGAATATGGCGACCGACCATGACGTTTTCTAATGCCGTCATTTCAGAGAATAACCGGATGTTTTGGAAGGTACGCGCAATACCCGCCTTAGCAACTTCGTGCACAGCGGTAGGTGTGTATGGTTTGCCTGCTAGTTCAAACGTGCCACTGTCGGGCGTGTACAAACCTGTTATAACGTTGAAAAATGTGGTTTTACCAGCGCCGTTGGGGCCAATCAAACCATATACCATGCCACGCTCGATGGTGATGCCGACGTCACTTAGGGCTTGCAAGCCACCGAAACGCTTTGAAATACCTGCTACTTTGAGAACAATATCGCTCATGTGGTGTTCTCCTGTTTATTTAGTTTGCAATGATTTGCCATGCTCTGGCGAAGGCCACAAGCCCCGTGGACGCATCAGCATCACGCCAATCATGGCCAAAGCGATCAAGAGTTGGCGCAAGATAGAGGCGTCTAAACGACCACCGCTCATATCTTGCAGCGGACCTGCTACGTAGCGCAACACTTCAGGCAAAGCCGCCAGCAGCACAGCGCCTAATACAACGCCTGGCAAATGCCCCATGCCGCCCAAAACGACCATGGCGACGATCATCACAGATTCCATCAAACCGAAAGATTCTGGAGACACAAAACCCTGGAAAGCCGCAAAAATAGCACCTGACAGACCGCCAAAGGTTGCGCCCATGCCGAATGCCAATAGCTTCAAATTACGGGTGTTAACACCCATGGCTTTGGCGGCAATTTCGTCTTCACGAATCGCCATCCAAGCGCGTCCAATGCGTGATAACTCGATACGGTGACTGATGATGATGGTGAAAATAACCATCACCAAAATCAAAAAGTAATACAAAGTGACGGAGTTGATTTCGAAACCTGCAAGATTAAGCGTCTTGGCAAAATCGTGACCAAACAAGCTGACTGAGTCGATGCCTGAAATGCCTCTAGGTCCATTGGTGATGTTGACTGGGCTTTCCAAGTTGTTCAAAAACACACGGATGATTTCACCAAAGCCCAAAGTGACGATGGCCAAATAGTCGCCGCGTAACTTCAGCGTAGGCGCACCCAACAGCATGCCCAACAGCCCCGCGCACAACGCAGCAATCGGCGCTATCACCCAAAACGACAAATGAATGCCATTGGGAAACATTTCAGCCAAAGCCGGAATATTCTCAGTCAAATGCGGTGATGCCAGTAGGGCAAAGATGTAAGCCCCAAGCGCGAAAAACGCGACATAGCCCAAGTCCAGCAAACCAGCGTAACCGACCACAATGTTCAAGCCCACGGCCAGCAAAACATATAGCAAGGCAACGTCGGCAATGCGAACCCAGGCATTGCCAAAGATTTGCAGAATAAAAGGGAGGACTATTAAAAACAGGCCTCCGGCGATATACATGGGTAGTTTATTTTTTGTCATGATTTTTCACTCAATATAAGTTGTCGTGCAATGTAGGTGTTTTCAGATATTCACTTAACACACCTACGCTCGATCAGCCACCCTCTCTCCCAACAAGCCAGAAGGACGCAAGGTCAACACCAAGATAAGTACCACGAAAGCAAAGATATCTGTGTAATGGCTGCCTAAGACGCCACCCGTTAAATCACCTAGGTAACCAGCACCAATGGACTCAATCAAACCCAAAAGCAAGCCGCCAACAACAGCGCCACCTAAATTACCGATACCACCAAACACAGCAGCCACGAAGGCCTTAAGGCCTGGCATGAAACCCATGGTGTATTGCACGGTGCCGTAGTTCGCCGCCCACATCACGCCGGCAATCGCAGCCAAAATCGCACCAATAATGAAGGTGGCTGAAATGACTGTATCTGGGCGAACGCCCATCAAACCAGCAACTCGTGGGTTCTCAGCTGTGGCACGCATCGCACGACCTAGACGCGTGTGGTTGACGGTGTACATCAGCACAGCCAATGAAATAGCCGTTACCGCCAAAATCAAAATCTGTGTGACAGTAATCACTGCGCCAGCAAACTCAATCGGGTCTGACGGTAATAGCGATGGAAAAGGCTTAGGGTTTGGTGTCCAAACAATACGCGCTAGCGTTTGCAGCAACAAAGACATGCCCATTGCGGTAATTAAGGGGGCAAGCTTGGGGCTATTACGCAGTGGGCGATAAGCGGCTTTTTCAATCACATAATTAAGAACAGCTGCAACTATGCAGGCAATCAGCGTGGCAAGTAGCAAAATCATCCATCCGGGTGAATCTGGGCTAGCCTCCTTCATCATCGTGATGATGGACCAGCTGGTCATAGCGCCAACCATCAGCACCTCACCGTGCGCAAAGTTGATCAGGCCAATGATGCCGTAAACCATGGTGTAACCCAAGGCGACTAAAGCATACATGCTGCCCAGCACAAGACCGTTGATGATCTGTTGTAGCAAGACTTCCATTTAATTACTCCAATATGTCAAATATGACCCAAAAAAGGGCGTTCCGCGAACTGTGCGCAATTGTATCGACCGATTGCAAATTTGCAGCATACAAATGGGTGGGTTTACCCTTGCATTTCTCATGTATCCCTTGCTATTAACAAATAGCCCTATGCAATTAATGCATGATTAGATTTACTTATCTAATCTTTGCATTCATTTAAATTGATTTAAGTGAATTAATTTTTTGCATTTAGTTTTTTTAAGGTTCGCAACTTTTCAGCAATCTTAATTTCCAAACCGCGCTCTACGGGTTCATAGAACAAAGCATCTTTCATGCCATCCGGAAAATATTGCTCGCCTGCGGCAAAACCGTCCGCCTCATCATGAGCGTAGCGGTAGCCTTTGCCGTAATCCAGCTCCTTCATCAGCTTGGTAGGCGCATTACGTAAATGCATAGGCACGGGGCGCGTGCCATCTTTTTTAATATGCGCTTTGACCGCATTGAAGGCTTTGTAGACGGCGTTAGATTTAGGCGCAACCGCCAAATAAATCACACATTGCGCCAAGGCCAATTCACCTTCTGGCGAGCCTAGTCGCTCATAGGTATTCGCAGCATCCAAAGCCATGGACAGCGCGCGCGGATCAGCCAAGCCAATGTCTTCGCTAGCCATCCGCACCAATCTGCGCGCCATGTAGCGCGGGTCAGCCCCACCGTCCAGCATGCGGACAAACCAGTACAGCGATGCATCAGGGTCGGATCCGCGCACGCTTTTGTGCAAGGCGCTGATAGTGTCGTAAAACTGCTCACCACCCTTATCGTAGCGGCGCATGCGTTCGCCCAAGACTTGGGTCAACCACGCATCCGTGATTGTCGTGATTTTCTCTTTTTCAGCGGCGATGTAGAGATTTTCAAGCGTGTTGAGCAAACGCCGTGCATCGCCGTCTGCATAGGCAATCAATTTGTCAGCTGCAGCCTTATCAATTACTATAGTTTCAATAGCTGTTGAGGCAATTAATTTGCCGGCTACAGCGATTATTTCCTCTAAATTAGCAGGTGACAGCGATTGCAGCACATAAACCGCAGCGCGAGACAGCAAAGCGGATCCGCCTGCCCTGCCCCTGCCAAATTTGCGCCTGCTCAACCGCCTCACGAATATCCTTCACCCCGCCCAATGTCGCGCTAATAGTAATAAACTGCGCATCAAACGCATTAGCCATCAACCGCGCAATCGTCGTCTTCCCCACCCCAGGCGGCCCCCAAAGAATGCAACTGTGCGGCTGCCCCGACTCAAAAGCAATCCGCAACGCCATCCCCTCGCCCAACACATGCTGCTGGCCGATGACTTCGGATAGCGTTTTTGGGCGCATCCGCATAAGGCTATTTTAGAGCTAGGCTCAGTCCTTAATTTTCAAGTTATATTCAAACCATGAACCAAACAACAATTGAAAGTTTCTCGATATGCGGATCAAACATTCGCACTAACAACACTTTAGAAGCAAGCTCTGCCGGGAAAATACCCGCTCTTTGGGGGCAGTTTTATTCATCGCAAACAATGCCAGCTGGGCTGGTGTACGGCGTGTATTCTGACTATGAATCTGATGCATCCGGTGAATTCACGGTTACCGCAGGTACAAAATGCGCCGAACTATCCCAATCGGACATCAGCATCAAAGCAGGTACTTATTTAGTTTTTCCTGCTAGCGGACCAATGCCTACTGCGATTATTGATGCTTGGAAGGCTGTTTGGGAGCACTTTTCGCATCCTCAATCCTATGAAAGATCGTATGAGACGGATTTTGAGGAATACAGTGGGCAGGATTCAGCTAGGATTTTCATAGGCATCAAAGCCTGCAATTAACAACTTTCAAATCACTGCCGAATCACATCCGCCCCAGCGGGCGGCTTGAAACTGAAGCTATCCGCGCCAAAGTTTAAATTACGCTCCACATTGGCAAAATTGATCACCGAACGCTGGCCGAAGCTATCCAAAATCTCCAAGACTGAGAGGGAAACACCAGTTTCAGCCGTGCCTTTCAAACCCACTTTGATACTTTGAATCTGCCCGTCTTTAGCTTTTGGGGTGGCTAGCACCCATTGCAAACCGTTGGCATCAGGTGCGTCTTGCAGTTTGAATTCGGCCTCTAAAGCTTTCAAACTCGCCGCTGTGGCTATCAAGGCTGCGGGCGTTGAGCCTAAAGCTTGGGATTGTTTTCTAGCGGTGACTTGGTTCAAATCTACGTCAAACAACCACAGCGTTGTACCATCAGCCACGATGGTTTGCTCGAACGGTTTTTTGTAGAGGAATTTGAATTTGTTAGGGCGTGAAAACTCAAACGTGCCGCTGGAGGTTTTAACCTTGGCAACCGATTTTTCCACAACCTCTGATTTCGCGTCAGGCTTTGCCTCAGTCTTCGCTGGGCTGGTTACAACTTGGCTAAATTCAGCTTTGCCAGACTGGGTAGATTTCAAAAAAATTTCAAGTGCATTTAGACCTGCAGCCGATGTACTTATTGCCTGAATAGCTATAAATAAAATAGCAAAATATTTAAACATATAGCCTATTCCGCACGCTGCGGTACCAATATTTCACGTTGCCCGTTGCTGCTCATGCTGCTTACCATGCCTGCTTTTTCCATGTCTTCTACCAATCTTGCTGCTCGGTTGTAACCAATTTTCAAATGCCGTTGAACGAGTGAAATACTGGCTTTACGGTTTTTCAAAACCACTTCTACGGCTTGGTCATACATCGGGTCTTTTTCATTGCCGCTGCCACCGCCGCCGTTGCCATCGCCCATCAAATCACCGTCGCCATCTGCCGTGCCGCCTTCCAGCACGCCTTCAATGTAATCGGGCTCGCCTTGGCTCTTTAGATAAGATACAACGCGGTGAACCTCTTCGTCGCTGACATACGCGCCGTGCACGCGTATCGGCAGCCCCGTGCCGCTGGCCATGTAAAGCATGTCGCCCATGCCCAAAAGCGCCTCTGCACCCATTTGATCCAAAATCGTGCGGCTGTCGATTTTGCTGCTGACTTGGAAAGAAATGCGGGTCGGGATGTTGGCTTTGATCAAACCCGTTATCACATCCACACTGGGGCGCTGTGTTGCCAAAATCAAGTGAATACCTGCAGCCCGCGCTTTTTGTGCCAAGCGTGCTATCAATTCTTCGATCTTTTTACCCACGACCATCATCAAATCGGCCAATTCGTCGATAACAACAACAATGTGCGGCTCGCGTCCCAAGGGTTCTGGTGACTCAGGCGTTAAGCTGAATGGGTTGTAAATGAACTCTTCGCGGGATTTGGCCTCGTCAATTTTGGCGTTGTAACCGGCCAAATTGCGCACACCCATTTTGCTGAGTAGCTTGTAACGACGCTCCATTTCAGCCACGCACCAGTTCAAACCGTGCGCGGCTTGGCGCATATCAGTCACCACGGGCGCTAAAAGGTGCGGGATGCCCTCGTAAACGCTCATCTCTAACATTTTCGGGTCAATCATTAACAAACGCACATCGCGCGCTTCAGCTTTGTAGAGCAGCGACAAAATCATGGCGTTGATACCGACAGATTTACCAGAGCCCGTCGTACCAGCCACCAAAACGTGTGGCATTTTGGCCAAGTCAGCCACCACGGCGTTGCCCACAATGTCTTTTCCCAAGCCCATGGTGAGCAGCGATTTGGCTTCGTTGTAAACGTCAGAACCCAAAATCTCACTGAGTTTGATGGATTGCCGGCGCGCATTGGGCAGCTCCAAAGCCATGTAGTTTTTGCCCGGAATCGTCTCGACCACGCGAATGGACACCAAGCTGAGCGAACGTGCCAAGTCTTTGGCCAAACCAACAATTTGTGAACCCTTCACGCCAACTGCAGGTTCAATCTCATACCGCGTAATGACTGGGCCAGGAGAAGCCAACACGACGCGAACTTCAACGCCGAAGTCTTTTAGTTTTTTCTCGATCAATCGCGAGGTCATCTCCAAAGTTTCAGGCGAAACCGTTTCTTGTCGTGCGACTTGACCATCTAACAAATCTACTTGCGGCAATTTGCTGTCCAGCATATCGACGAACAATGGCTTTTGACGCTCTTTGGCAACCCGCAGGCTAGGCAGTGCTTCGGCCAATACTGGTTCAATGCGCACGGGTGTGGGGTGATGATCGGCAATCACCACACGCTCGTCTTGCAAATCGACTTCACGCTCGCGCGCTGCGGCTTTGCCAAGCGCCATGTCTTGCGCCACTTCGCTTTTTTGTCGGCGTGCGGCGATAAAAGCCTCCAGCCACTCACCTAGCTTTGAGGCGGCCATACTCCAAGAGAAATTAAACACCATGGAGGCAGCCATCACACCGACACTGATACAAGCCAAAGCTGCACCCGTAAAACCTAGTGAAGCAACACTAAATCGGCCCAAAATATATCCCAAAACACCACCAGCATGCCCCGGCAAATGCGGCTCAAATCGGTACAAACGTGCCCACTCTATTGCTGTGCTAACGCATAACAACAAAACCAAACCTAACCAGAATCGTACGCGTACTGACAAACAGAACTTGGGCTCATCTTGCAGAAGTGCATGAGACATCTTTTCGTGACGCATCCAAGACGCCAACCATGCCAGCCATGCGCTAGCTAGCGCAATAATGCACCACCAAATTGAAAAACCAAAAAAGTAGTAGCTTAAATCAGCAACATTCGCACCAATGCGCCCTCCCCAATTTTGAGTGACTTCACTCAAACCAGTGGTTGACCAGGCCGCATCGTTACTTGTGTAGCTAACCAGCGACAGCACCCAGAAAACAAGTATCAGCAGACCCAATACCAAGGCAACTTCTTGCGTAAACCGCTCAGTAGCGGAAGGCTCTGAATTTGATTGTGCGTTGTTTAAGGTATTTAGAGAATAGGTCATCTAAGCGTACGAAATTTACAATAATGTATGGCTGCTATTGCGAATCAATATCGAGCCGTCTTCCTGACTTTCGATATATCCTTTATCTTCCAAGTCTTTCATCACGCGGCTGACCATTTCACGCGAAGCACCAACGGTTTTGGCGATATTCTGGCGGGATACTTTTTCTTTGATAAAAGAATGACCATCGCTTGTTAGTACGGACAAATCTAAAAGTGCATTGGCAACACGACCATAAACATCCATCAGCGCCAGAGACTCAATTTTTCGATCCGCTTGCCGCAGGCGCTGTACAAGCACCTTCATGATGGCGTAAGTCATTGCAGCGTTTTCAGGCAATATGCGCGCAAACTGTGTCCGACCTAGTACCAGCACATCTGTTTGTACTTCAGCACGTACAGTGGCGGAATGCGGTTGATTGTCAATGAGGCTCATCTCGCCAACGTAATCACCCTGCTTTAAGTTTGCCAAAATAGCTTCACGGCCACGCGTGTCTGTTGCTACTACATGTGCACGGCCATTCAAAATAATATAAAGTGCATTAGCTTTTTTACCGCCTTCAACAATAGCTTCACCCCGTCTAAAGCGTTGTTTTGTTACCGATTCGGCAATCGTTTGCGCTTGAGCGTCGGAAAGCATCGAGAACAAAGGCACCCTACGAATTAAATCTAAATTCGACAAAATAGTCATGCTAAAACCCTAACATTTAAAGTCATTTCGCTGGCAGCACCTGCATTTGCAACGGCCATTTCACATTTAAAACATGCATAAGCACAGATTATTTGTGTTGGTCTAAAATCTTCAATTATGTGAGTTATACCCTGAAATTAGGGGTTTAAACTGCAAATATTTGAACATCACTCTTAATCAACCCCATAGTCTTCATTTTGTCACTTACTTGAAACCACACACATGTCTAATTCGCAACACGCAAAAGTACTCATTTTAGGTTCAGGCCCAGCTGGTTATACAGCAGCCATTTACGCGGCTCGCGCCAATTTAAAACCCATGCTAATAACGGGTATCGCGCAAGGCGGTCAATTAATGACGACAACGGAAGTTGACAATTGGCCGGCTGATGTAGATGGCGTGCAAGGCCCTGAGCTAATGCAACGCTTTCAAGCGCATGCTGAGCGCTTTAAAACTAACATTATTTTCGACCACATCCACACTGTTGATTTCTCGAAACGTCCGTTCACGTTAACGGGTGATTCAGGCACTTACACCTGCGATGCTTTGATTTTGGCAACCGGCGCATCTGCAATGTACCTAGGATTACCGTCAGAAACCGCTTTTATGGGTAGGGGTGTGTCAGGTTGCGCGACTTGCGACGGTTTTTTCTACCGCGAGCAGGTTTGTGCCGTTGTGGGTGGCGGGAACACCGCAGTCGAAGAGGCTTTGTACCTATCGAACATCGCCAGCAAAGTGTATTTGGTTCACCGCCGCGATACATTCAAAGCAGAAGCCATCTTGATTGATAAATTGATGGAGAAGGTAGCCAGCGGGAAAATTGAACTCAAACTTCATGCCACGTTGGACGAGGTTTTGGGGGATAGCTCTGGCGTAACTGGCATTCGACTTAAAAATGTTAAAGATGGCAAAACCGAAGATGTCACCGTCAAAGGCTGTTTTATTGCCATTGGACACAAACCCAATACTGACATCTTCGAGGGTCAATTAGAGATGAAAAATGGTTATGTTATCACCCAATCAGGTTTGAATGGCTTGGCCACCATGACCAGCGTTCCTGGCGTATTTGCGGCGGGTGACGTGCAAGACCACATTTATCGCCAAGCTATTACCAGTGCTGGCACCGGTTGCATGGCAGCGCTAGATGCACAGCGCTTTTTAGAGCAAAACAAAGCCTAAACTGGAGTTAAAGTCAAAAAAGGCTATAATCCAAGGCTTTGCTGTTTATATGCCTTTATAGGCAGTGATTATTTACCGCTATCTACACCTGATAGCGAGGTGCGGCGAAAGCCGTTAACGCGCAACTTTATTTATTAAATATTCAATAAGTTGCGTTTTTATTAGGAGTGTCCTCATGGCACGCGTATGTGAAGTAACGGGCAAAGGCCCAATGTCGGGAAACAATGTTTCTCACGCCAACAACCACACCAAACGTCGGTTTTTGCCGAATTTGCAATATCGTCGCTTCTGGATTGAAGCCGAAAACCGCTGGGTTCGCCTGCGCGTTTCCGCTGCTGCTATCCGTTTGATTGACAAGAACGGCATCGAATCCGTGCTCGCAGACATGCGTGCTCGCGGTCAAGCTTAATTCCACCAAATAACCTAGATACGGAGCATCATCATGGCAAAAGGCGGACGCGAAAAAATCAAGCTGGAATCAACAGCTGGTACAGGTCATTTCTACACGACTGACAAAAACAAAAAAACAACACCTGACAAAATGCTGATCAAGAAATTTGATCCCAAAGCACGCAAGCATGTGGATTACAAAGAAGTTAAATTGAAGTAATTCAGTTTTCCAACTTAAAAAGCCCGTCAAACGACATGTTTGACGGGCTTTTTGCTTAGGGCAAGGTCATTGCTGTTCTTAAGACTTAGGCCACTCCACAAACTGCGGCTCATGCCCGCGCGACTTGAGCCAATCGGCCAAGGCATAACCTGTGCTTGACGGCCAGCATTTCACTGTTTGCGGCGAAAAAAGTCTGAAATCAACCAACTCTGGTGACAAAACCACATCACCCGAAGCAACCGCATGGTAAGCAATGATGATTTGGTTCATGCGCTGAAAGTCGTAGACGCCAATCAAATTCAATTCACTGACATCGAGATTCGTTTCTTCTTTGATTTCCCGCGCAATACCGTCTTTAGGCGTTTCCCCAGCTTCCATAAACCCTGTGATTAGCGCAAACATTTTGCCAGGCCAGGCTACATTTTGAGCCAACAAGATTCGACCTTCGTATTCGATGACCGCCGCTAATACAGGCGTTGGGTTGTTCCAATGCACGAAATCACAAGCTTCACAGCGCAAGCGCTCTTTCATACCGCCATCTTCCATCAAAGCGACAAAAGCCAAAGGTGCGGCACATGTAGGGCAGTATTTATAAACTTGCATTTTTAATCACGTTCAATCAAGCTGGAAACACACCCGTGGACAGATATCGATCTCCTCGGTCGCAAACGATAAACGCAATTGTTGCATTTTCAACCGTTTTCGAAATTTGCTGCGCCACCCAGCATGCACCAGCCGCCGAAATGCCACAAAAAATACCTTCGTCTTTGGCCAATTGACGGCACATATTTTCTGCGTCATTTTGACTAACGAACACCAACTCATCGACATGACTGGGATCATAAATTTTTGGCAAATACTCTGTAGGCCATTTGCGTATACCAGGAATACGTGAGCCTTCCGATGGTTGCGCACCAATAATTTTGATATTTGGATTTTTTTCTTTTAAGTATTTAGACACGCCTGTGATCGTTCCAGTCGTACCCATCGCACTCACAAAATGCGTAATCTGCCCATGCGTATCAGCCCAAAGCTCTGGCCCCGTGGTTTCGTAGTGAGAGCGCGGGTTGTCTTGATTGGCGAACTGATCTAAAACGAGGCCCTTGCCTTCCGCTTGCATTTGCTCAGCCAAATCACGCGCGTACTCCATGCCACCGCTTTTTGGGGTCAATATGAGTTCCGCCCCAAACGCTTTCATAGTTTGCACACGCTCGATTGACAAGTCTTCAGGCATGATCAACACCATGTTATAGCCTTTGATGGCCGCCGCCATTGCCAGTGCAATACCTGTGTTGCCGGAGGTTGCTTCAATCAATCTATCGCCTGGTTTGATCTGTCCACGTTCTTCAGCACGCCTGATCATGGACATTGCGGCCCTGTCTTTGACCGAACCTGCAGGATTGTTGCCCTCTAATTTACCTAAAACAATATTGTTTTTTAGCTTGTTTTCTGCCGTACCTACACGCTGCAGTGCAACTAAAGGCGTTTTTCCGATGACATCTTCAATAGTTAAATAGTTCATCCCAATAATGTGCCATAAAATGTGTCATAATTCGAGGCTTCACAGATTCCAATTGCCGGAGTGGTGAAATTGGTAGACGCACGGGACTCAAAATCCCGCG
>JBEGUP010000064.1:0-9843 GCA_041178825.1 Pseudomonadota bacterium
AAATTTGGAACAAATAGGACAATTAGCCACAATGTGACCCCGTGCGGGACAGTATTCTCGACCATAAAAAATGATTTGCAAATGCAGTTTATTCCACAATTTCTTGGGGAATGCTGCCTTCAAATCTTCTTCAACTTGGTCCACATTTTTCCCTTTCGACAAGCCCCAACGCATCGCTAATCGGTGAATATGTGTGTCAACGGGCATCGCAGGAACGCCAAACCATTGCGACATTACGACCGAAGCCGTTTTGTGACCAACCCCGGGGAATTCTTCCAAAGCCTCAAAACTCGCGGGAACTTCGCCTTTATATTTATCAATTAGAATATGCGACAAATCAAAAATTGCCTGTGATTTACGCGGAGATAAACCACATGGCTTTATAATATTTTTAATTGGAGTTAAAAGAAATAAATTTGGTTTGAATGGTGACGTAAACAAGGTGACGACTTTTGTAGAAAATAGGTCGCACCTGTGCAAGTTAGTCTTATGCGCTGCATTATATAGAAAAAATTAATATCGTTTTGACGAAGACACATCTTAGAATAGTGACGCAGAATTAATTGTTTTGACGTCAGTCATTGTCGTCGCCGTGCATAATTCTATTTAGGGTTCGCATTCTCACATCTGACTTTTACATGGTTTCGGTGATGAACAAAACCGAACCTGCACCAAAAGCCTAAGGCCAAATCACAGGCTGAGGATGCTTTGGTCGTCTATCGCACCATCACAGACGACAAACGCGCACAACCACCGACACGCCGTGTTGTACTGGTTTGGCGGAAAAGCTTCACACGGTATGAGGCGATAGCTGCATTGCGCAATGCCATCTATGCTTGCGAGTTACCTGGTGTGACACGTCTGTCATAAGCTAAGGAAATATGAAGCACAAACTATCGCTCTATCTAGATTTGATCCGCTGGAATAGACCCGCCGGTTGGCTTTTGCTACTTTGGCCAACGCTGAGTGCGCTTTGGGTTGCTTCCAATGGTTTCCCGGGTTGGCATTTGCTCATCGTTTTCGTGCTTGGCACGATTTTGATGCGCAGTGCAGGTTGCTGCCTGAACGATGTGGCAGACAGAGATTTTGACAAACACGTGAAACGCACAGCGAATCGTCCCGTCACAATTGGCGCTTTAAGCAGCAAAGAAGCGCTACTTTTGGGTGCTGTGCTGGCGTTGCTGGCGTTTGGTTTGGTGCTAACGACGAATATGGCGACGATACTTTTGTCGTTCGCAGCATTGGCTGTCGCCATCATTTACCCTTATGCCAAACGATTTTTCTCCATGCCGCAAGCGGTGCTGGGTGTTGCTTTCAGCTTTGGTATACCGATGGCTTTTAGCGCTGTTCAGGGCGCAGTTCCAGCATTTGCTTGGATTTTGCTATTTGGAAATCTTTTTTGGGTGCTGGCGTATGACACCGAATATGCCATGGTTGACCGTGATGACGATTTGAAAATTGGCATGAAAACATCGGCTATCACCATGGGCCGATACGATGTGATCATCATTGCTCTATGTTATGTTTTTTACCTGCTAATTTGGACTATAGCCTTCGATATCATTGCCTATTCAGCTATATATTTAATAGCGTTATTTGTCGCAATTACTCAAGTTGTTTGGCACATTTGGTTGATCCGAAACCGTGAGCGAGAAGCTTGTTTCAAAGCTTTTCGCTTAAACCACTGGTTAGGCTTCACGGTTTTTGTCGGTATCGCTTTGAGTCTTACGTTCAAATAACTATTCAGAGCTACTAGTTGCCAAATTCATCGCCCAACTCTTTCGCCCGTATCTCGGCCGTTTGCATGGCTTTAACAAAGTGTGACTTGATGTCGTCACCCTCCATCGACATCAGTGCCGCATAAGTTGTTCCGCCTTTAGAGGTAACACGCTGACGCAGCGTTTCTAAGGGCTCGTCTGAGCGATGCGCCAGTTCTGAGGCACCGCTGAACGTGGCAATCGCTAATTGACGACCCTGTACAGCACTCAAGCCCATTTTTACGGCAGCCTCAGTCATGGCTTCTAAAAAATAGAAAACGTATGCAGGCCCAGAACCCGAAATGGCTGTGACAGCATCTAACTGTGACTCTTCATCAAGCCACAAAAATTCACCCATACTGGCAACCACGCGCTCTACCCATGCCTTGCTTTCAGGTGTCACCGCAGGCCGTGCAAACAAAGCGGTCATGCCTTTGCCTATCAAGGCGGGCGTGTTGGGCATAGATCGCACGACATTGTCACTGCCTAACCAAGCGGCAATGCTGTCGCTGCGAATGCCAGCTGCGACGCTAAAGTGCAATGCTGATGACGCAAAATTGACAGTTTGCTGTGCGGCTTCTTTGAAAACTTGGGGTTTTACCGCCCAAATCACCAAGCCTGCTGAGGCTAGTAAGCTTGATGGCGCTGCTAGGGCGCTAATGCCAAAGTCTGAAAGCAATTTGTTGCGAGTTGGTTCATACGGCTCGACCACCAAAATATCATTGGCTAACATCCCTTGTTTGATCAAGCCGCCAATCATGGCACTTGCCATGTTGCCGCCACCTAAAAAGGCAATTTTTTCAAGGTTCTTAATGTCAGTGTCGTTATGGGTCACAGGAAAACTTTCATAGGGTTCAAAATGCTCTATTTTGCCGTAGCTTGGCGCACAGCATGTTCCCACTGCGCCATCAGCTCAGCGGCGCGCGCGCGCGACATGGTTGGCAAAAACCGTCGCTCGCATCGCCATAGCTTAGAAATACTCTCTAAATCCGAGTAAATGCCTACCGCTAAGCCCGCCAAATACGCCGTACCCAGAGCGGTTGTTTCCGTCACAGCGGGGCGTAAAACGGGAATGCCAAGCAAATCGGCTTGAAACTGCATTAGCATGTCGTTGCTACATGCGCCGCCATCGACGCGAAGCTCACTCACGGGCGCTGAGCCGGCTGCAACGGCATCTCGGCTCATGGCGAGTAACAAGGCAGCGCTTTGGAACGCTATGCTCTCAAGAGCCGCGCGTGCAATGTGCGCCATAGTGCTACCGCGCGTTAATCCGGTAATTGTGCCGCGTGCATTTGCATCCCAATACGGCGCACCTAGGCCAGTAAATGCCGGAACCATCATCACGCCGCCTGAATCCGGCACGCTTTGCGCCAAGGTTTGAATCTCGCCACTGCTTTGGATGGCATGCAGGCCATCGCGCAGCCATTGAACGACCGCGCCTCCAATAAAAACACTACCCTCAATCGCAAATTGGGTTTTCTGAGATGTTTGTGCTGCGCTGGTCGTGAGCAAGCCATTGGTCGATGTTTGGAAAGTATCGCCCGTGTGCATCAGCATAAAGCAGCCTGTGCCGTAGGTATTTTTAGCCATGCCGCTTTTGAAGCAGGCTTGGCCAAACAAAGCACTTTGTTGGTCGCCCGCAATGCCCCCAATGGGAATGATGGCACCCAAAATATCCGCGTCCACTTGACCAAAAATACTGCTGGAAGGTTGAACTTCGGGAAGCAACTCAGCAGGAATATCAAGTATTTTCAGAAGTTCAGCATCCCACTGATTTGTGTGGATGTTGAACAGCATGGTGCGTGAGGCATTGCTCACATCCGTTGCATGCACGGCACCTTGGGTTAGTTGCCAAATCAGCCAGCTGTCAATCGTGCCAAAAGCCAATTCACCGCGTTTGGCTTGCTCGCGCGCGTTGGGGACGTTGTCCAATAGCCACTTTAATTTGGTTCCTGAGAAGTAGGCGTCAATCAGCAAGCCTGTTTTTTGTTGAATGGTTTCTGCCAACCCTTGCTCGCGCAGTTGCAAGCACGTAGGCTCAGCACGGCGATCTTGCCAAACGATGGCGTGGTAAATGGGTAAACCCGTCTTTCGGTTCCACACCACCGTGGTTTCACGCTGGTTGGTGATGCCGATAGCGGCTATATCATGCGCAGCCAAACCTGCTTTGGCTAAAGCTTCACGTGCTGTCGCGAGCTGATCGTGCCAAATTTGCATGGCATCGTGTTCGACCCAGCCGGGTTGCGGGAAAATTTGTGGCAACTCGCGCTGCGCCATGGCGACGATTTGCCCCAAGTCATCAAACACAATGCTGCGTGAGCTAGAGGTGCCTTGGTCAAGTGCGAGTATGTAAGCCATGATGCAGCATAATAATCTAACTTCACACCTCTTGGACACCCTATTACTAATCCAATAGTCACCGAACGGACGCAGCTTTTGCAACAGTTGGCAGAACCTAAACAGTACGACATTGCCATCGTAGGCGGGGGCGCAACAGGTTTGGGTGTGGCGCTAGATGCCACGCTACGCGGTTTTAAGGTGGTATTGCTTGAATCGCATGATTTTGCAAAAGGGACATCTTCACGCGCTACCAAGCTGGTGCATGGCGGCGTTAGGTATTTGGCGCAAGGCAATATTTCATTGGTGCGTGAAGCCTTGCACGAGCGAACAACGCTGTTGCACAATGCACCGCATATTGCGCAGCCGCTGCCGTTTGTCATGCCGTCCTACAAATTTTGGGAAGCGCCGTTTTATGGTGTGGGTCTCAAGATGTACGATGTTTTGGCGGGTAAGGCTGGTTTGGGTGCGACGGAGTTTTTAAACGCCAGCCAAACTTTACATTGCTTGCCGACTTTGCAAAAAGTTGGCTTAAAAGGTGGCGTGAAATATTGGGATGGTCAGTTTGACGATGCACGCTTGGCGCTGGCTTTAGCGCGCAGTGCCGCTAAAGAGGGCGCTTTGCTGGTGAATTATTGCAAAGCGACCAAGCTGATTCATGAAGGCGGTAAGTTGATTGGCTTGAAGTGTCAAGATCAAGAGACCGGTACGAAATACAAGATCGCCGCGTCATGCGTGATCAATGCCACTGGTGTATGGGTGGATGAAATTCGACAGCAAGACGGTAAAGATGTGAATAAAGCGGTGAAAGACATCGTTGCGCCTAGCCAGGGCGTCCACGTGGTGGTTGACCGTGAATTTATGCCAACGGACCATGCCATGCTGATTCCTAAAACCGCTGATGGCCGCGTGCTTTTTGCCGTACCGTGGCTGGGCAAAACGATTTTAGGAACCACAGACACGCCGCGTGGAGATTTAGCCCACGAACCTGAACCCTTCAAAGAAGAGTTGGATTTCATCTTGAATGAATCCGCCAATTATTTAAGCAAAGCACCCTCGCGCGCGGATGTTAAATCGATTTGGGTAGGGCTGCGGCCGCTGGTTAAACCTTCTGATGATGAGGGTGGAAATACAAAAAAACTGAGTCGTGAACACACTGTTTTAGTCAGTAAAAGCGGCTTGGTCACTGTGACTGGTGGTAAGTGGACAACCTACCGCGCGATGGCGGAAGATGTGTTGACGCAATGCTTTGACTCTGGTTTGTTAAAGTCAGAACCAGCAGGTGTAACGGTTGATTTTCCTTTGGTAGGCGCACAACAGGTCGCTAAGAAACACAAAAAAATGCATAGCATCGGTGAGTCGCAAGGATTGCATTCTTATGGCGATGAGGCCGATTTCGTTGCCAGTCTGCCGGGTGCAGATCATGCTTTGATTCCGGGTCTTTCTGAAGGGATGGTTCGTTTTGCAGCTAGGCACGAATACGCACGCACCGTGGAAGATGTGCTGGCAAGGCGTTCGCGCTTGCTTTTTTTGGATGCGGCATTGGCAAGCAAACTTGGGGCAGCTGTTGCCAAAATTTTGCAACAAGAAACCGGCCAAGACCCACAACTTGCTGCCTTTTTAGATTTGGCAAAGCAGTATCAGCATTTGCCTTAACTATGCGGCTTTAAGAAGTTCAAGTCGCTAAACTGGCGTCCAAAGCTTTCTTCGCAAACTCAGCGCGCAAGGCCTTGAGCTTTTCACGTGGGTCTTCTTTGACCGTCGTTTTGTCTAAGCCCATCTCGGCAATAAAACGGCTGGGCTGCGCGGAAATCATTTCACGTCCTTTTTTGCGGCGTTTGGTCCAGCTCACTGCCAAGCTGCGCTGGGCGCGGGTGATGCCCACGTACATCAGACGGCGCTCTTCCTGCAGGCGGGTGGCGATATCGTCGTTGGCGGATTCATGCTCTATGGATGAGCCGCCCAAACTACCTGCTGATGTGCCGCCCTTTTTTTTATCATCCAGTTTGAAGGGCAGCATGCCCTCCGTCACACCCACCAGCATCACGTGCGGCCATTCCAAGCCTTTTGCTGCGTGCAGGGTGGACAGCGTCACGACGTTCTGGTCTTTCTCCCGCTCGCTGATGGTCGACAGCAAGGCGATGGTTTGCGCCACTTCCAAGAGACTTTTCTTCTCGCTTGCGATGCTCGCGCCCGCCGTGTCGTCAATCTCGCCACCGCAGCGCTTGGACATCCAGTCGCAAAAATCCAGCACATTCGTCCAGCGCGCAGCAGCCAGCGTTTCGGAATCTTCGCCGTCATACAAATGCTTTTCGTAACCAATCTCGATCAACCAATCTTTCAAAAACTGCGCACAATCTTCGACGCCCGTTGTTTGGCTGGCACGGTATTCCAAATCGTTGATATAGCGACCAAACTCATGCAGGCTACCCACGGCGCGGGTGCTGACGACAGCGTTAAGAGAGGATAAAAATAGACCCTCAAACAAGCTAACTTTGTAACTGCTGGCAAAGCTGCCCAGCTGCTGTAATGTTTGGTGGCCAATGCCGCGCTTTGGGGTGGTGATGGCACGCATGAAGGCTGGGTCATCGTCGTTATTCACCCATAGCCGAAACCAAGCACATAGGTCTTTGATTTCCGCTCGGTCAAAAAAGCTTTGCCCGCCTGAGACTTTGTACGGAATGTTCGCTTTGCGTAAGGCCTTTTCAAAGGTTTTGGCCTGGTGATTGGCACGGTACAAAATCGCAAAATCTTTCAATTCCTTGTATTGGGTTTGTGGCGCTGCGCCAGCCGTGCTGGTTGCCACAACCTCCATGCCCGAACGCAGCGATTGAATCCGCGCCACGGCACGCTCCGCTTCGTGTTCTTCAGTATCCGCATCCACAACACGCACCGGCTCGCCTTCGCCCAAGTCACTCCACAGATTCTTTGGGAAAAGCTTGGGGTTGGGGCCGATGACATTGTTGGCCGCCCGTAAAATCGCACTGGTAGAGCGGTAGTTTTGCTCTAAGGTGATGACTTTGAGGTTCGGAAAATCCACCGGCAATTTGCGCAAATTGTCCAGCGTCGCGCCGCGCCAGCCGTAGATGGATTGATCATCATCACCCACAGCGGTGAAGCGTGCTTTGTCTCCGACCAAGTGCTTCAAAACTTCGTATTGCGTGGCATTGGTGTCTTGGTATTCATCGACCAGCACGTGCCCCATCTGCGCTTGCCATTTTTGCCGAACGTGTTCGTGGTTTTTCAGTAATTTGAGTGGCAAGCCAATCAAATCATCAAAATCGACCGCCTGAAAAGCACTCAATCGCTCCTCATAACTCGCCATGACTTTGGCGATGATGCGTTCGTTGTCGTCTTTAGCTTGCAGCAACGCCATTTCAGCGTTCAGCCCCGCGCTTTTCCAGCTGCTGATCACCCATTGCCATGACCGCGCCGTCGCCACATCGACGCTGCCACCCGCATCTTTCAAAATGCTGGTGATGTCGTCGGTGTCCAAAATCGAAAATTGAGGTTTCAACCCGAGCGCCGCGCCGTCTTGCCGCAACATGCGCACACCCAATGCGTGAAAGGTGCAAATCACCACATCTTTCGCCGCTTTGCCAATCAACTGCCGCGCCCGCTCACGCATTTCCGCCGCCGCTTTGTTGGTAAACGTGATCGCCGCGATCACCCGCGTCTTCCCCGACCCCGCCCCGGCTAACACCAAACACGGTCCGTGCATATAGTTCACCGCCTCTTGCTGCGCGAGATTTAAACCATGAGTTGCAGTGGATAAATAGGGGGAGGATGACATGAAAGAAAAAATGCTCAAAAACGGAAAGACGCGCAATCATAACGACTAAACAAAAGCTACAAGCCGTAGAAGCCTAGCCATTTTCAAACCATCAAATGAAGGCTCCTTCTTTCGCCCGGCGGGGCGAGAGAAGGCGGGGGATGAGAGTGGGGACAAACCACTTAATACCCCGAAGAATAAGCCTCCAACCCCATAGAAACCACCAAAGCCACATCCACCCCCACAGCTTCTTTGAATTCCGCCTCAGCCTGAGAAACAGCCCGCTCAAACGCCGCCAACCAATCCAACCCTGTCTCCGTAAACATCACCTTGCGCGCACGTTTATCGATACTGTCCAAAGACCGCGTCACCAGCCCCCACGCCTCGCACTGCGTCACCAAATCCCCCATCGCCTGCTTGGTCACGCCAGCACTTGCTGCCAAATCAATCAAACGCGCCCCTTCCAGCGGCAAATGCCGCGTGATATGTACATGCGCCGCCGTCACCTGCCCACGCGCCGCTAGGTTAGACAGCGCCAGCGGCACGTCCATGTTGTGCGCCATCAGGGTCAGTACCCGCTCGTCAAACCGCCGCAACGCATGACCTAGCAATCGCCCCAAATGCGTTTGCCGCCAGCCTAAGTGCGTTGCTGTAAATGTGATTTTTTTAGCCAATTTGGTCATAACTGCATCATAAATCAGCGATAAATATTTAGTCAATTAAACTGACTAAAAATTGACTGATAAAAATATACAAATACAAAAGTTTGTTATAAACTACTGTTTAAGCATCCAGCAACCAAGGTTAAGATGCTGGTAAGTTATCTAAATTTCGCAAGTAACTCATTGATTTTAAAAGGAAAATATCATGGACATGGCCGTCAAACCAACCGCAGCAACATCCGCACAAAACGCTGCCGCCAGCGCTGAAAAAGCCAAGGCGCTGCAAGCCGCACTCGCCCAAATCGAGAAACAATTCGGCAAAGGCACCATCATGCGTCTGGGTGAAGGCGAGGTGATTGAGGACATCCAGGTCGTTTCCACCGGCTCTTTGGGACTCGATATTGCTCTCGGCGTCGGCGGTTTGCCACGCGGTCGCGTGATTGAAATCTACGGCCCAGAATCTTCAGGAAAAACCACCTTGACCCTGCAAGTCATCGCCGAAATGCAAAAACTGGGTGGCACCTGCGCGTTTGTCGACGCTGAGCACGCTTTGGACACCCAATATGCGCAAAACTTGGGCGTGAATCTGCAAGACATGTCGTGGTTGACTCCGTGGCCGCTTTGACCCCCAAAGCCGAATTGGAAGGCGAAATGGGCGACAGCCTGCCCGGTTTGCAAGCTCGTTTGATGAGCCAGGCGCTGCGCAAGCTGACCGCGCACATTAAAAAGGCCAATTGCATGGTCATTTTCATCAACCACAGAGACGACGACGGGCGGCAACGCGTTGAAGTTTTACGCCTCTGTGCGTCTAGACATTCGCCGCACTGGCACAATCAAAAAAGGCGAAGACGCGATTGGCAACGAAACCCGCGTAAAAGTTGTGAAAAACAAGGTCGCTCCACCGTTTAAAACGGCTGAATTCGACATCTTGTTTGGCGCAGGCATCAGCCGGCTGGGTGAGGTGATTGACTTGGGCGTGACAGCGGGTGTGGTCGAGAAATCAGGCGCTTGGTACGCTTTCAATGGTGAAAAAATCGGCCAAGGTCGTGACAATTCCCGTGAATTCTTGCGCGAAAACCCAGATTTGGCGATTGAAATCGAAAACAAAGTGCGCGAATCTTTGGGTATTCCGCTGATTTCAGGCGGCTCAAACATCGCTTCTGGCATGTCTGGCACGCCAGCAGAAGAGAAAAAGCCAAAAAAGAGCCGTGATTAAGCTAAATCTGGTGAAAAATCATCAAAAGTTGTATTTTAACCCCCTAAATATGACTCTAGCCGGCGTATTTACTGCCTAATAAGCTATGAATAGTATAGC
>JBEGUP010000065.1:0-7581 GCA_041178825.1 Pseudomonadota bacterium
ACATTCACTTCTGATGTCAGTCCCAAGGCCTCATTCGCCCGTTCTGCTTGGCTATTTTGCGCAGAACGGGCTACAGAAAAGAATAGAAGCATCGGAATGGTATCTTCCGGTCCCCCCAATAATCTGCAGCGTCGCGGAAAATATCGAGCAATTGCTCACGGGCTTCTTTGTCAAATTTCACATTGGCAGGAATGTGCTCTAGCACCACGATGAAACCTGGCTGAGGACCAGACTTGTGCAATGGATCAGTGATGCAGTCGTACAAAGCATCAAAATTTTTGCCGAAATGTGACGGCAGCGTGAATTGGCCGGCGATCAAATCAAGAACATCTTGCTTTGATTGCGCGCTGGACAAGTTTGCATATAAAAAATGCTGGTTCAGTTGCTGTGCGGCCAACTGCAAGTCATTCACGGTAAATGCGCGAATAGACTGAACAATGTTAGTCCTCACGGTACGAAGTGGCGTATCCATCCTCGCTCCTTTTATAAAATCTCTAAAGTCAAAAAATATTCCAAATCTCGCGACTTGGACAAACTGGTCTCAATATGTCCGTCTTAATATAAATTAGCGGACAATTTTTCTAAAACTCGAATAATGGTCTTCCGTGTAGTAACAAGCATCAGGCGTTTGAACTTGCAAACCACCACAAACAATACGTTTTGCACCACGATGACGCACACCCGGTGTTTTTACGGTGTATTCGCGGTAATAACCACGCTTGTATTTTGGTAACTGTTGTTCACGATTTCCAAACACCACGCCATCTTTGTCATACTCAAACGGCCCGCCTTGCAAGATCAAAGCATAGACTTGCTGACCTTGCTTTGGCAACTCAGTGACGGAAATTGATGTCGAAGCCTCGCTTGACAATAAACTCCGGCTCTGTGCTGTGCCCATGGTTAAACCGAAGACAGTGAGCAGAAAGCCCAGACTCACAACATGGAGAAAGCTGATTTTTGCACCAGAAATGTAGTTTTTAACCCACTTTGACAGCATTTTCAGCATCTTTCACGCCTGCGATAGCATCGATTTAAACATCAACAAACCAAGACCAACTGAGGATTAACTCCAAAGATTAACCTGTTACTCATTCGGGTTTACCCGAAAGCACCCAAGTCCGATAGTGTCGTTGAAATCAGTTAAAAACGCAAGTGAAGTCTGCACATTAAAGCGCCATAAAGTGTTTTTGCGTACTAGATATCACATTCCTGTGAATTAATTTGCACACAAATGACGCATGAAGGCGCAAAAAAAGCCAACTTCGATTGAAGTCAGCTTTGTTCATATTTTATTAATTTACATCAACTCGACCGAGCAGCATTCGCATCTGCTACGGTCAATGCTGTCATATTCACGATACGACGTACCGTTGTACTAGCCGTCAAAATATGTACTGGCTTGTTAGCACCCAGCAACACTGGTCCAATCGCTATATTACCGCCAGCAGCTGTTTTAAGCAGGTTATATGCAATATTGGCTGAATCGATATTTGGGAACACCAGTAAATTTGCTTCGCCTTCCAAAATACTGTTTGGCATGACCGTGGCACGCATTTGAGCATCAAGCGCAGCGTCGCCATGCATTTCACCATCGGCTTTGAGCCAAGGTGCTTGAATTCGCAACAACTCAAGAGTTTTGCGCATTTTGACTGCTGTTGGTAAATTGCTACTTCCAAAATTTGAGTGGCTGAGCAAAGCAACATTCGGCTTGATACCAAATCGCATCATTTCTTCAGCCGCCATCACTGTAATTTCGCACAACTCTTCAGGTGTTGGGTCGTAGTTCACATGCGTATCGACCAAGAATAATTGTCGATTTGGTAGCATCAAACCATTCATGCATGCATAAATTTGCACATCTTGCTCTGTACTAGGGCTTCCACATGCACGTTTACCGATGACTTGATCAATGTACTGCAAGTGTGTTGCCGTGGTTCCCCACGTGCCACAAATCAAACCATCCACATCGCCCTTATGCAACAACATTGCACCAATCAAAGTCAGGCGACGGCGCATTTCAATCTTCGCCAATTGAACCGTCACACCCTGACGCTCTGTCATACGGTGGTAGGTTTGCCAAAAATCGCGATAGCGGCTGTCTTGCTCAACGTTAACGACATCGTAATCAAGCTCTTCTTTGAGACGCAAACCGAACTTTTCAATGCGTTGCGCAATGATGGCTGGGCGACCGATCAAGGTTGGACGCGCCAAACCTTCATCGACCACGATCTGGCAAGCCCGCAAGACGCGCTCTTCTTCGCCCTCAGCATAAGCAACACGCTTGTTTTTCGCTTTTTTAGCAGCCATGAAAATCGGTTTCATGGTTGTGCCAGACGCATAAACAAACGCTTGCAGTTTCTCGATGTAAGCTGCCATGTCTTTGATAGGACGCAGCGCCACGCCAGAATCAGCCGCAGCTTGCGCAACAGCTGGCGCGATTTTCATCATCAAACGTGGGTCGAACGGCTTAGGAATCAAATACTCAGGGCCAAACGCCAGCTGCTCACCCACATAAGCAGCAGCGACCACTTCGCTTTGCTCAGCTTGCGCCAATTCAGCAATGGCATGCACAGCTGCAATTTCCATCTCAATGGTGATGGTTGACGCACCCGCATCTAACGCGCCACGGAAAATATACGGAAAGCACAGAACATTGTTAACTTGGTTCGGGTAATCGCTGCGGCCTGTCGCAATGACGGCATCGTCACGAACAGCGCGAACGTCTTCAGGTGTAATCTCAGGATTCGGATTCGCCAGTGCAAAAATAACTGGTTTTGCCGCCATGCTTTTCACCATGTCTTGCTTGAGCACACCGCCAGCGGACAAACCCAAGAACACATCAGCCCCAACCATGACTTCCGCCAAAGTGCGATGTGGCGTTTTTTGTGCGTAGCCAATTTTGTCTTCGTCCATCAGCTCAGTACGGCCTTCATAAACCACGCCCGCCAAGTCGGTGACAAAAATGTTTTCTTTGGGGATGCCCAATTTAACCAACAAACCCAAGCAAGCCAATGCAGCCGCACCCGCGCCAGAAGTGACTAATTTGACGTTTTTAGGGTCTTTACCCACAACTTTCAAGCCGTTCAAAATAGCTGCGCCCACACAAATCGCTGTGCCGTGCTGGTCGTCATGAAAGACTGGGATTTTCATGCGCTCACGCAGCTTGCGCTCAACGTAGAAACAATCTGGGGCTTTGATGTCTTCTAGATTGATGCCGCCAAAGGTCGGCTCCAGTGAGGCAATGATGTCGACTAGCTTGTCCAAGTCCTTCTTTTCGTCGATTTCGATGTCAAAAACATCAATGCCAGCGAATTTTTTGAACAAAACGCCCTTGCCTTCCATCACTGGCTTGGACGCCAAAGGCCCAATATCGCCCAAACCTAGCACCGCAGTGCCGTTGGTAATAACAGCCACCAAATTGCCACGCGCCGTGTATTTGAAGGCGTTATTCGGGTCTTTAACAATTTCCTCACAAGGAAATGCCACGCCTGGCGAGTAAGCCAACGCCAAATCGTGCTGGTTAACCATTTGCTTGGTTGCGGCAATGGAAATTTTTCCTGGAATGGGAAACTCGTGGTATTCAAGCGCTGCACGGCGCAATTCATCACGTTTTTGGTCGCTGTTCATGGGTTCTGTGGACTGCATTTACTGACTCCGATCTGGCTATGCATGTAACTCTGCGTATGATTCTTTGTGTGACTCAGCGAGTAGAGGACTAAAAAATAGAGAGCTTATTCTAACGCCAAGCTTACAGCGCAAAACCTATAGCAAACCCTGTTGGATACGCCGGACTATGCTTAAGCGTGGAAATTTGCCGTATTCAATTTCCGAATGGGCGAGCTTTGAACCGCCTGCTGAATCGCATGGATATGCTCTGGCGTCGTACCGCAGCAACCGCCAACGATATTGACCAAGCCCTCTTCCGCAAACTCACGCACCAAACGCGACGTGACATCTGGTGTCTCATCAAAACCCGTGTCGCTCATCGGATTTGGCAAACCCGCATTGGGATAGCAACTGATATAAGTGTCAGTCGCTGTACGGTGCAGCTCTTGCACATAAGGCCGCATTAAGGCAGCACCCAAAGCGCAGTTCAATCCAATTGCTAACGGTTTGGCGTGGCGCACACTGTGCCAAAAAGCCGTCACCGTTTGACCGCTCAAAATGCGCCCAGATGCGTCCGTCACCGTGCCACTGATAATCAAAGGCAAACGCTCGCCTGAGTTTTCAAAATACTCATCAATCGCAAACAAAGCCGCTTTTGCATTGAGGGTATCAAAAATAGTTTCAACCAGCAAAACATCACTACCGCCTTCTACCAAAGCCTCCACCTGCTCGTAATACGCGGCTCGCAGGGCTTCAAAGGTCACATTCCTAGCGCCTGGATCGTTCACATCGGGGCTAATACTGGCAGTTTTGGGCGTTGGGCCAACTGCGCCAGCGACGAAGCGCGGCTTGTCTGGTGTTGAATACTTATCGCAAGCAGCGCGTGCAATCCTTGCAGACTCAAGATTCATCTCACGCGCCAAATGCGCCATGTCGTAATCGTCTTGTGCGATGGTGGTTGCGCCGAAGGTGTTTGTTTCGATCAAATCTGCCCCGGCAGCGAGGTATTTTTCGTGAATATCGCTGATGACATCTGGTCGCGTCAACGACAACAACTCGTTGTTACCCTTGATGTCTTTGTGAAAATCTGCAAACCGTTCGCCACGATACTGCGCTTCATTCAGCTTAAAACGTTGAATCATGGTGCCCATCGCGCCATCCAAAATGGCGATGCGCTTGGCTAATATGTCGGGCAACTGCTGGCCACGGGTGTAAATAATTGGTTTCATAGGGTGTCCGTATAGACCTACATTGTAGAAAGACTTCAAGCTCAGTCTCAAAAAGCAAAAAATAGGCAAAAATCAACCCAAAACTAACGACAATAAGAACTGTATTTATTTACATATTCTTAAAATTCAATGCCCTGAATGCCTACTTTGCACAGAAAACTGCTCCTCGACATCTTCGGCTACACAGCCTTCCGAGGCCCCCAAGAAGCCATCATCAACCACGTCAGCGCGGGTGGTGATGCGCTGGTGTTGATGCCGACGGGCGGCGGAAAGTCTCTCTGCTATCAAATTCCTGCTCTAGCACGGCAACAAGCTGGGCACGGCGTAACGATTGTGATTTCGCCTTTGATTGCACTGATGCACGACCAAGTGGGGGCGCTTTTGGAGGCTGGTGTTGATGCCGCTTACCTGAACTCTAGCCTGTCGTCTGAGGCCAGTTACGCGCTAGAGAAACGTTTGCTCAGCGGCAGCATCACCATGCTGTACGCAGCGCCTGAACGGGTGACCAATCCACGGTTTTTAGCGCAGTTAGATTCGCTTTATGAACGCGGCTTATTGAGCCTATTTGCCATCGATGAGGCCCATTGCGTGAGCCAATGGGGCCACGATTTCCGACCAGAATATCGCGCTTTGACCGTATTGCACGAGCGTTTTGCGACTGTCCCGCGCGTAGCATTGACCGCAACCGCCGACGATTTAACGCGCGACGACATGATCGAACGCTTACAACTGCAAGATGCAGCCCATTTCGTCAGCAGCTTTGACCGCCCCAACATCCGCTACCGCTTGGTCGAGAAAAAAGACCCAACCCAGCAGCTGCTACGCTTTATTCGCAACGAGCACGAAGGCGACGCTGGCATTGTTTACTGCCAATCGCGCAAAAAAGTGGAAGACATTGCGCAGACTTTGAGTGACGAAGGCATCCCCGCTTTGCCCTACCACGCGGGCCTAGACGCTGGCGTGAGGCAAGCCAACCAAGACCGATTTTTGCGTGAAGACGGCTTGGTGATGGTCGCAACCATCGCTTTTGGTATGGGCATAGACAAGCCCGATGTACGCTTTGTGGCGCACCTAGACATGCCCAAAAACATAGAAGCCTATTACCAAGAAACCGGACGTGCAGGCCGCGATGGCGCACCCGCCAACGCGTGGATGAGCTACGGCCTGCAAGACGTAGTGAACCAGCGCCGCATGATCGACGAAAGCCCGGCGGGTGAAGACTTCAAAGCCATCATGCGCGGCAAGCTGGATGCTTTGCTGGCATTGGCCGAAAACACCGACTGCAGGCGTGGCCGATTGCTGACTTATTTTGGCGAAAGCCTCAATTTGAACGCTGAAGGCCGCTACATGTGTGGCAATTGCGACAACTGCTTGAACCCGCCCAATTTGTGGGATGGCACGGACGCTGCCCGCAAGCTGCTCAGCACGATTTACCGTGTTCAGCAACACAGCGGCATCAGCTTTGGTGCGGGTCACATCATGGACATTTTGCGCGGCAAGAAAACCGAAAAAGTGACTCAATTTGGGCATGAAGCCATCAGCACTTTTGGCATAGGCGCAACCTTGAGCGAAACCCAGCTGCGCAGTGTGCTGCGGCAGCTGATTGCGAATGGCGCTTTGAACATCAACGCCGCAGCATTCAACACCTTGCAGCTCAACGCAGCGTCTCGCGAGGTGCTCAAAGGCGAAACCCAAGTGATGCTGCGCGAATCTGAGGCTGCAAGTGCCCGGGGCAGCAAAGCCAAACGCAGCACAGTATCTGCGACGAAAACAGCCAATGCAGCACTTGACACAGCAGGCGAACGCCGCTTCGCATCACTCAAAGCCTGGCGCGCCGAAGTCGCCCGCGAACACAACCTACCCGCCTACGTCATCTTCCACGACGCCACATTGATAGCCATCGCCGAGCGCAACCCACAAGAGCTCAGCGATTTAGACGGTATCAGCGGCATTGGCGCGAAAAAACTCCTTGCCTACGGTGAAGAAGTGCTTCGCGTTGTCAGCTAAATTGCTATTTATTTCGTAGCTACTAAGGCAATAAATACGCCGGCTATAGGTCGATCTATGAGTGATTTGAACGGAAATAATCACCTACACTGCAGCGGTTGCCAACATAATGCCAAATACAAACGCGGCTAGTTTTGTCAGATTCAGTGCCGCTATTTTCAGTTGGTTTTTCGCTTGAATATGCTGATGGACAACGCCTTGTCGCAAAAACTGTGCAGAAGGTGCATTTTCGACTTGCCGCATGACTTTGTTTAAAAAATCATCAGGCGGCTTGAGAATTGACGTATTCAACAGGAGGTCTAGCTCTTTTTCATGGCTTGGCATACGTTTTCTCCATCAATTTACGAAGTTTTTCTTTTGCACGGTGCAGTCGAGTTTTGACCGCTTCCAAGCTGTCTCCCTCAATTCTCGCAATATCTGCCATGCTGAGCTCATCAACATAGGCCAGCCCGATGACGCTCCTATCTTGCATATTAAGCTGTCGCAGTGCAGCTTGCAGATGAAAGTGCTGCTGTTTTATACATAACATCTGCAGGGGTTCTGGCGTTTCTGATGCCATGTCTGGCAGTTCTTCACCAGACGAAAACTCATTTTTGCTACGTGTACTGGTCAGTTCATTGAGAGCAAGATTGCGTGCAATAGTAAAAAGCCAAGTCGAAAATGCGGCTTTCATTGGTTGGTAATCGTCAAGATGCCGCCAAGCACGCACAAACGTTTCTTGCGCAATATCCTCCGCCTG
>JBEGUP010000066.1:0-7473 GCA_041178825.1 Pseudomonadota bacterium
AAAAAGCCGCTGGCATCGTGAAAAAAGTGCTCGAATCGGCCATCGCTAATGCCGAGCATAACGATGGCGCCGATATCGATGAGTTGAAGGTGAAAACCATTCACATCGAGCAAGGCACCGTGCTTAAGCGCTTCACTGCCAATGCCAAAGGCCGTGGCAACCGCATCGTCAAGCCCACCTGCCACATCTATGTGGTTGTTGGCAACTAAACCGAAGGACGTTAACTCATGGGACAAAAAATCCACCCAACTGGTTTTCGCCTTTCGGTGAGCCGCAATTGGGCCAGCCGCTGGTACGCCAGCAACACTGATTTTGCTGGCATGCTGGCAGAAGACATCAAAGTACGCGAGTACTTGAAGGCTAAGCTGAAAAACGCATCTGTATCACGCGTTTTGATCGAGCGTCCAGCTAAAAATGCACGCATCACAATTTTCTCGGCTCGTCCGGGCGTTGTGATCGGCAAAAAAGGCGAAGACATCGAAAACTTGAAGCGTGATTTGGCCAAGCAATTGGGCGTGCCAGTCGCAGTCAATATCGAAGAAGTGCGCAAGCCTGAAATCGATGCTAAATTGATTGCTGACTCAATCACTCAACAGCTCGAAAAACGTATCATGTTCCGCCGTGCGATGAAGCGTGCTATGCAAAACGCCATGCGTTTGGGCGCTTTGGGCATCAAGATCATGTCATCTGGCCGTTTGAACGGTATTGAAATCGCTCGTTGCGAATGGTATCGCGAAGGTCGCGTGCCACTTCACACATTGCGTGCTGATATCGACTACGGTACATCTGAAGCACAAACCACTTACGGCATTATTGGCGTGAAGGTTTGGGTTTACAAAGGTGACACCTTAGGTCGTACAGACTTGCCAGCAGTTGTCGACACCCCGCGTCCAGAAGATGACCGTGGTGGCCGCCGTGACCCACGTGGTCCACGTCGTGACGCTCGCCCAGGTTCAGATCGTCCAGCAGGTGACCGCCCAGCCGTGCGCGCTCCACGCCGCATCGTTAGCGCTGCAGATGGTAGTGACAAGCCCGCAGAAGCAAACGCTTCTGTTACCCCAGGTGTTAGCTCAGGCGACGCACCGCAAACTACCGTTAAGCGTGTTGCTCGTAAAACAGCCGCGCCTGCCACTGCACCAGCAGCGGCTGACGGTAAAGGAGAATAATTATGTTGCAACCCGCTCGCCGGAAATACCGCAAAGAGCAAAAAGGCCGTAACACTGGTATCGCGACACGAGGCAGCTCAGTCGCATTCGGTGATTTTGGTCTGAAATGTACTGACCGTGGACGTTTAACAGCACGTCAGATCGAAGCCGCACGTCGTGCGATTTCTCGTCACGTCAAACGTGGCGGCCGTATCTGGATTCGTGTGTTCCCTGACAAGCCAATTTCCCAAAAGCCTGCTGAAGTGCGTATGGGTAACGGTAAAGGTAACCCTGAATACTACGTTGCTGAGATTCAACCCGGTAAAATCGTGTTTGAAATTGTTGGTGTGCCAGAAGAGTTGGCTCGCGAAGCGTTCCGTTTGGCAGCTGCTAAACTGCCTTTGCGTACCACTTTTGTTGCTCGTGCCCTTGGTACTTAATCAGGAGAAAATGATATGAAAACTACTGAATTACGCCAAAAAGACGCTGCAGCTTTGCAAACCGAAGTGAAAGCTTTACAAAAAGCCCATTTTGGTCTGCGTATGCAAAAAGCAACACAACAACTCACCAACACCGCTACGCTGCGCTCTGCGCGTCGTGACATTGCTCGCGCAAAGACCATTCTTGGTCAACAGCAAGCAGCTGCTGTTTCTACAACATCAACCGCCAAATAAGGAGCATTAAAATGACGGAAGCTAAAACATCCCTCAAGCGCACCTTGGTTGGCAAGGTGGTCAGCGACAAGCGTACCAAAACAGTGACAGTGCTGATCGAGCGCCGTGTTAAACACGAGCTCTATGGCAAGATCGTTGGTAAATCCAGCAAGTACCACGCCCACGATGAAAAAGGCGAGTACAAATTGGGTGACACCATCGAAATTACCGAAAGCCGTCCAATTTCTAAAACCAAAAACTGGGTTGCTACCCGTTTGGTGCAGAAAGCTATCGAAGTTTAAGGAAGTATGAATTGAAATCTCACAAGGTTTCAGTTTAAAGCCCCTATAAAGCGGCTCACTATGTGAGCCGCTTTTGTTTTTGTGCATACGTTTTGCGACAATATGCATCCATTGAGCGAAACTGCTCACTCTATTGATTTACATTTACAGGACACAACATGATCAAAGTCGGTGACACCCTACCAACAGCAACTCTCATGGAATTTTCGGACGTTGAGGGCGAAGGCTGCAGCCTAGGGTCTAACGCTGTAGATGTGGCTAAAGCCACTGCCGGTAAAACCATTGCTTTGTTTGCTCTGCCAGGCGCGTTTACGCCTACCTGTTCAGCCAAGCATGTGCCGGGTTATGTCAACCATTTAGCAGACTTTAAAGCTGCTGGCGTGGATGAAATTTGGTGCGTCAGCGTGAACGACGCTTTCGTGATGGGTGCGTGGGCTCGCGACCAAAAATCAGTCGGCAAAGTACGCATGCTGGCAGATGGCGATGCTGTTTTCACTAAAGCAACGGGTCTGACGCTGGATTTGACAGGTCGCGGTATGGGCTTGCGCAGCAACCGCTACTCAATGCTGGTCAAAGACGGCAAAGTGGTGACCTTAAATATTGAGGCTCCTGGCAAGTTTGAAGTGAGCGATGCCGCTACCATGCTGGCACAAGCTAAAGCGTAATTTATTACGTTTTGATTGCCTGAGAAGCTATTAAAAATATAGCTGTTCAGGCAGTAAATACGCCGGCTACAGGTCTATTTCAAAGATCTACTTTGAGGTAATGCGCACCGGCCAGAGGGTTGTGATAGTAGGGCGGGATTTCTTTAAACCCAAGCTCTTCATACATGGCACGAGCAATTTCCATGTCATCCAATGTGTCCAGCAAAACACTGTCGTAGCCGCCCATGCGGGCTTCATCCAAAATCGCTTCGGCCAGTTGCCGTCCTAATCCTAAGCCACGAAAAGATGGGCGCACATACAAACGCTTCATCTCAGCCGCATTCACATAATCGCTTGAATCCAAAGGTCGTAAAGCGCAACAACCAGCCACGTCGCCATTCACTATCGCTAACAGCAAAGCGCCGCGAGGAGACGCGTAGTCACCAGGAAGATTAGCTATTTCGCCCTCAAAATCCTGAAAACACAAGTCAAAACCCAAGCTGATGGCATACTCGCGAAAAATACCTGATGTTGCTGCCAAATCATCTGCAGATACAGGTGTCACTAACTGGATATGAGGTACAGCCATGCCAACTGAATTAACTGTCAAATTAGCCACTGAATTTACCCGCCTAAACTAACTAAGCAATACACAGCGGCAGCGCACAACAGCAAAATGACCAAGGCCAAAGTTCGAGTCGCTGCGGTGTCGGAAGAAGCTGGCGTGGTGTCAGGCAGTAATTTGTCGCCATGTAGCATTGGTTTGATGAGGTTTTCCCGCTTTTTGTAGAGGTAAAACACAATCGCTGTAACGTGGGTGACGATGAGCACGATGACCAATAATTTACCGATGGTTACGTGGTAGCTGGAAGCCAAGCTGACCGTTGCATTGGATACAAATTTGGTTAAAGGCCCAGCTGCAGAAATCTCGTCATCACTGATCAAACCTGTGCTGACCTGCACCAGAAGCAGTGTGAGCATGGCAAACACTGAAAAAGCTCCCAGAGGGTTGTGCCCAACCGAATGCAAGGGGTCTCCCTGGCCTTTCATGTAGCGAAGAATATTGCTAGGTGTGTAGATAAATGACGCAAACCGCGACCATTTGCCTCCCACAATGCCCCAAACCAGTCGAAACATCAACAAAGTCAACACGCAATAGCCAAAACGGTAATGCCACGGCATAGCGTCACCGCCCCTGAAGCCTGTGATAAGCAAGCAAAACACACAAACGGCCAATGCCCAATGGAAAATTCGGGTTGGTAAATCCCATACGCGTGTTTTCGTTTGCTGGCTATTCATAAGATGAGATGGGTGCTTACCCTAGGTTAAGTAGGCAAGATTGAACTTCTTAAAATCAAATAAATCAGCATAATAGCAAATCCTTTGTTTGTAAGCCTTTGCTGTATCGTCAACTCGGTAACAACGTTATTTAACATTCTACTTAAGGACATTTATGAAAAAGCCATCTGCTCTTCAAGCCGTAGCTACTTTTGCTTTGAGCGTTGCTGCATTTACATTTGCAGCACCTGCCAGTGCCCAATTTCAGAAACCCGAAGATGCTGTTAAATTTCGCCAAAGTGCCTTGACGGTCATTGCCAATCAGTTTGGTCGCATTGGCGCTATGGCCAATGGCCGCGCCCCATTTGACGCCAAAGTCGCGCAAGACAGTGCGCACGTTGTTGCCACCTTAAGTGCTTTGCCATGGGCTGGGTTTGCCGCCAACACGGAGTCGCTCAAATCGCGTGCGAAGCCAGAAATTTGGAAAGAAGCAGGCAAATTCAAAGAAGCTAGCGACAAATTTGTTGTTGAGGCTGCCAAGCTAGAAGCGGCTACTAAAACAGGTAATTTAGACGCCATCAAAACGGCATTTGGCGCTGTTGGTGGCTCTTGCAAAGCTTGCCATGATGCATTTAGAGCGGAATAATCATGCCTAAACAGCTATTAATTCAATAGCTGTTTAGGCAGTAAATACGCCGGCTACAGCTTGATTGCTATGAAATTTAATGGTCTATTTTTGCTTGAAATAAACTATTAGAAGTGTGATTTCACGCTGCCGCTAAGAGCTTCTCAATCAGCGTGTGCAGCTCTTCAAAATTAGGCTCACCCACATACCGTTTCACTATCTGTCCTTGTTTGTTAACGATATAAGTCGTAGGGGTTAACTTCACTTCATTCCATGCTTTTGCCACTGCGCCGGTGTTGTCGATGGCGACTTTGAACGGTAATTTCCGAGTTTCAGCATAGTTGACGACATAGGCTGGCGGGTCATAGCTCATCGCCACGGCGACGGTGTCGAAGCCTTTGGTTCTGTATTTGTCGTAGGTGGCGATGATTTTTGGCATTTCCGCCACACAAGTGGTGCAGCTGGTAGCCCAAAAATTAACGAGTGTGACTTTGCCTTTCAAGCTGGAGGTGTTGATTTTTGAGCCATCCAAAAGCACAAAGGTAGACTCTGGCGCAGTTGTTACCCCTGTTCCAATAAAAACATAAGCGCCTACCGTCAGTACCACGGCGGCAACGCTTGCATAGATAAATTTGTTCATAAAAGACATTTTCGCAGGTAAGTAGCAGGAAAATTTTAGACAGTACAAGACTTGTGCTACAGTTGACAACATGCAAATCGCGAAGTTCAGCTTCTTTTACTTTTATTTTTGGTTCTCAGTCCCCGGCGGACGAGAGGCAAGAACTTGAAGTAAACCTCAAGCAAGCCCTTCTCGAACAAACCGCCAGACACCAGTCTTGGCGGTTTTTTTTTGCCCGAATATTTTTCCCCGTTTATTTTTCTCGGTTTTATTTATTTTCAACAGTTTTACAGGAGTGATGACATGACAAACACCGCAAACGAGCCTTGGTATCCAAAAAACGTTCACAGCAATGACAGAACCAGTCAAACCGACGACGAACGCATCAAGGACATCACCGTGTTACCTCCTCCAGAACATTTAATCCGCTTTTTCCCGATACAAGGTACCGCCGCTGAATCGTTGATCAGCAACACCCGTCAAACGATTCATGACATCATGGTGGGTACAGACGACAGACTCTTGGTTGTCATGGGACCGTGCTCTATTCACGACCCTGTTTCAGCTCTCGAATACGCTAAAAAATTACTGGCACAGCGCGCTAAATATGCCGGTACGCTTGAAATTGTTATGCGTGTCTACTTCGAAAAGCCACGTACCACGGTGGGTTGGAAAGGCTTGATCAACGACCCGTACCTAGACGAAAGCTACCGCATTGACGAAGGCTTGCGCATGGCACGCCAGTTGTTGATTGAAATCAACCGCCTAGGACTTCCTGCTGGCAGCGAGTTTTTAGATGTGATTTCACCGCAATACTTGGGCGATTTGATCAGCTGGGGCGCTATTGGTGCACGTACGACAGAAAGCCAAGTTCACCGCGAACTGGCATCTGGCATCTCCGCACCAATAGGTTTCAAAAATGGCACCGATGGCAACATCAAAATCGCAACTGATGCGATTCAAGCCGCCGCCGGTGGGCACCACTTTTTGTCAATCCATAAAAATGGCCAAGTGGCGATTGTTCAAACAAATGGCAACCCAGACTGCCACGTCATTCTGCGCGGCGGCAAAGCGCCAAATTACGACGCTGCCAGCGTGGCAGCAGCGTGCAAAGACTTGGTCACCGCCAAGCTGCCGCCAACCTTGATGGTCGATTGCAGCCACGCCAACAGCAGCAAGCAACACGAGAAGCAAATCGATGTTGCCAAAGATATAGCCGCGCAGCTCAGCAGTGGTTCAAAGAGCGTATTCGGCGTCATGGTTGAGAGTAATTTACAAGCGGGTGCGCAAAAATTCACGCCAGGCAAAGACCAACCTTCCGCATTGGCTTATGGCCAAAGCATTACCGACGCTTGCATTGACTGGAATGACTCAGTTGGCGTACTGGAAACGCTGTCACAAGGCGTATTGGCGCGTCGTAAATTGGGATAAAACTAAAAAGCTAAGCAGCCAACCAAGCATTGAGCTGTTTAGCTTCACCCACTTCTTTACCTGCTTTAAATTGCCAAGTTCGTTCTGCAGATTTGGCCGGCCAGTTCAATCTTAAATGAATGAGGCGTTTGTCGCGAGCAACCAAGGAGGTGACTTTTTGAGTTTTTGTCGCTTGTTCGGTGATGTACTGCGCTAAATCGTCAAGTTTGTGGATACGCCAGCTTTGCGCTTTGCTTTTCACGCCAACAGTAATGCCTAGCCATTCGTCCCCAGCAGCAAAGCCAGCCTTTTCAGCAGCACCGCCGCTCAAAACAACTTTAATACTGACACCTGCAGCTTCCGACACACGCAATCCCAAACGCTGCTGGAGCTGCGCCGGCTCATCTGAAACGACCACGCCGTGCTTGGCTAACAAATCTTGCACTGGCAATTCACCAGTGCCATGTACCCAAGCTTTGATTTCCTTGGCAAATGATCGCTCACCCAGCTCTTCAAGCACGGTCGCAAAATCGCGTTCCGACATGGGCCCAGCCTTGCAGCGCGCCCACAAGCCGCGCATCACATCGTCCAAAGTGGTTTTGCCCTCAAAACGCAACGTCAAGTCAAAGCACAGTGCCACCAATGCACCTTTGGTGTAATAGCTCACGGTAGCGTTTGCTGTGTTTGGTTCAGGGCGATAGTATTTCACCCACGCATCAAAACTAGCTTCAGCCACGGCCTGCACCTTTCGCCCAGGTGTCTGCATCACTTGGTTAGCCGTTTTGCAGAGCAAATCT
>JBEGUP010000067.1:0-7459 GCA_041178825.1 Pseudomonadota bacterium
GCTCTGCAGCTGTAAGCGCGTTTGTGTGTTTAATAGCGCTGTGAGTTTGCCTTGTTATGATTGATTGGTCGCTCTTGTGAATTTTGCAGGTGCGACTAAATAGCAATCTTCTGTTGCGTTTTGACCCACAAATCTAGCTCTGACATGAAGCCATGCATCTGAAAGCTTAAATCCTCAATCGCGCTATTGAGATCAAACTCCCTTGCAGCAGCCCTGAGCAGCGCTTCTGTTTTATGCATGGTCTCTTCGGTTTTTTTATCCGAAAAAATCGGAATAGTACCTTTCATAGCGTGTAGGCTATTGGCTGCGAGGGTGTATTGGTGGGTTTTGAAAAAAACTTCAAATTCGGACCAATCCTTCCGAACAGAGCCATGAAGCATGACTAACATTTCATGCACAAGCTCTTCGTCACAGACCCTTTGTACGGCATCTGCTACACAAAGGTATGTATTGTTTACGCACTCATCATTATTTTGTTGCATCATGACTGGTTCATTTCTTTCCAAGCTCAGAAATGGTGAATAGCGCAATATAACATGAGGCAGATAGTCGATGAACCCCTAGCGAAGTTGAACGGATCCATTCACCGTTACACTGACAGTCGTTTTACCCGCCTCCACTGGCACAGCTGCATCGGCTGATGACATTTTCATACTCATTTCAGCCATGCGTGGTCGCGGCGTATAGCCTTGGTCGCCCGCGCTAACCGTCACTTCCCGCAAACTATAGCTGGCCATGCCAAAGTTTTTGGCAATATCTGCGGCTTTTGAGCGAAAACGATCTATCGCTAGGTGCTGTGCTTCGGTTTCGACTTTGCTGCGCTGGTCACGGCTGAGACTAAACGCAACGTTCCCAACAGTCAGCGTCTGAATTTTTCCTGCTACAGAGCTGATTTTGGCAAAATCTCGTCCTTCTAGAATCATTTCAGTTGTACCCTGCCAGCCACTGATTTTGCCGTCTCTGCTGTAACGCGGATACAGGCTGAAATTACCCGTCTTCACATCAAACTGCCCGGGTAGGACGCTTTTTTTTGCCTCTAACAAGGCAGCATCTAGCGCCGTTTTGAGCTGTGCTTGCACCACATTAGCATCTGCCGCTTCGCGAGTTGTAGTCATGCCAATGGTCAAAATATCTTGTTGCGTGTCTAACGCAGCATTGGCGCTCAATTGCACAACATTTTGTGGTTCTTTGAAACGTGAAGTATCCTGATTTATTTGAGCAAATAAGATGCTAGCCGGCATAATTACGGCCTTTATAGCTATTAATTTTATAGCAAAATATGTGTATTTCTTCATGATTTTTAAAATCTCAAACTTCGCTAAAAATAGCTTTTGCGACATGGTAACCATGTGGATAGCGCTTACTTTTGACGTAATTGCTTCCTCAGCTCTATCAACTCCTCTTTCGTGAGGTACTTTTCATTGACCTTAGCAGTTGCCGTTTCAACAGGTGCAAGGCTGGTTTTTCGAACGCTTGTTTCGCTGTTCATCGTCGCCGCAGTAGTTCCAGCAATGGTGGTAGACGCCGTAGTCGCTGTTATCGGCACAACGGAAGTGGCGTTTGAGGCAGCGCTAGGGTTAGTCGTATTTCTCGCTTGCGCGACGATTTGCGCTTGCTCATATCGCTCTGAGTTTCGGGCGTGAAAATCCATGACTTTAGCCGCTATCCATTCTGGATATAGCCAATACGGCACCTCCATACCCGCGTGGCTGGGCAATGGCATGCAAGCAGCCAACCATAAACCAAACTGAAGATGAGTGTTGTGAATTTTCATAGTATCGACAGCGTAACTGTAATGGATTGGCGCACTAAACTTGTTCATGTGGCAAAAAAACTATATGCTCAATTTCGCAAGAGTTGTAAGAATTTGTCAATGTAAGGCCACAAAGTCTTGCAGACGGCGTTCTTAGCTGCAAAATACGCTTTTGTAAATGTAACTGCGTTTTTTTAATTTTCAGGCAATATATATTTCAGGCACTCTATGAACCAAACCAATACACAAACCACTCGCATCTTGGTCGTTGATGACGACACCCGTATCCGTGACTTGTTGCGTCGGTACCTGACGCAGGAGGGATTTGACGTAATTTTGGCAGAAGACGGCAAGGCCATGGACCGGTTTATGCAGCGCGATGCGATTGATTTGATCGTGCTTGACTTGATGATGCCGGGTGAAGACGGTTTGTCGATTTGCCGCCGTTTGCGCTCTGCGAACAACCGTATCCCTATCATAATGCTCACGGCCAAAAGCGAAGATGTTGACCGTATTGTGGGCTTAGAAGTGGGTGCTGATGATTATTTAAGCAAACCTTTCAACCCACGCGAACTGTTGGCTCGTATCCACGCCGTTTTGCGCCGCCGCCCGGCGACAGAAGCGCCTGGTGCACCATCTAGCGATGACACACCTGTGCGTTTTGGCGACTATTTGTTTGACATGGCTGCCCGTAGCTTGTCTAAAAACGGCGAAGATTTGCCACTCACCACAGGTGAATTTGCGATGCTGAAAACGCTGGTCCGCCACCCGCGCATTCCGATGTCACGTGACAAGTTAGCACAACTGGCACGCGGTCGCGAATTTGAGGCTTTTGACCGCAGTTTGGACGTACAAATCTCACGCCTGCGTAAACTTATTGAAATCGACCCAGCTAAGCCACGTCACATTCAAACTGTTTGGGGTGTGGGCTATGTCTTCGTGCCGGATACTGAGCAATCTAGTTCTACGCACTAAATTTGCTTTCAATTTGTGCAACGGATTGGCTTAAACTCGGGGCCAGTACCTGAGTTACAGCCATGAAAATCCGCCATCTTCTTCAAATCAGTTTGTTCTGGCGCACATTTGTGCTGCTGGTACTTCTGATTTTGGCGTCTTCGCTGGTTTGGTATATCAGCTTTAAAGCTTTGGAATACGAATCAAGAGCGCAGTTAGCCGCACGTCAAATCAGCTCTGCCGTCAACTTAACCCGCAGCTCTTTGGTTCATGCTGACGCCATTTACCGCACCGCACTGATTAAAAATATTTCTGACCAAGAAGGCTTGTACATCCGTCCACGTGAGCCCGAGGACAAAATATCAACCTATGCTGTTGACAGCTACCGACAACTTTTAGAGTTTGAGCTTAGAAAGCGGCTCGGTAGCGAAACGATCGTTTCAGACCGCGTCAACGGTGTGCCCGGTTTGTGGGTTAGTTTTGCTATTCAGGGTGACCCCTACTGGTTACAAACCGACATGGTTAGGATTGAACCCGTCAACAGCGACGCCTGGCTGTATTGGATTGCCTTGGCAATCGCCATGTCTTTGATAGGCTCTTTGGTGATTGGTGGTTTGCTCAATCGTCCCTTAAAGCAACTATCTTTAGCAGCTAACCACGTACGTCAAGGTCATTTTGACAGAGTCAAACTCAACGAAAACGTATTCACCACAGAAATCCATCAAGTGAACCGTGGTTTCAACAAAATGACTGCCCAATTGTCTAAAGTCGAAGCTGATCGGATTGTCATGCTGGCAGGTATTTCGCACGATTTACGCACGCCGCTTGCTAGACTGCGCTTGGAGACAGAGCTTAGCGTGTCTGACAATGATGCGCGTTTTGAGATGAGTCAAGACATAGAGCAAATCAACGCGATTTTGGGTAAATTTTTAGACTACGCGCGTCCGCATGTATCGCAACTGCAGATTATCAATTTGGCCGCAGTGGTGGCTGCTGCAGCTCAATTCGTTAACAACGCCGCTAAAGATGCGCAAGACATTGCCGTGTCGAATAATGTTTCAACAGATTTACAGGTCATGGCTGACGCCGTGGAACTGCAGCGCGTGATTGCAAATCTGCTTGAAAATGCTCGCCGTTATGGCAAATCTACCATTTACCCTGCACACATGATGGAAACTAAACACTTGCCACATGTGTTACCAATGCCCGACGCCAAGGGCTATGAGGCAGACGACGAAGCATGGTCACCCACGCGTTTGTTTGAAGAACCGGTTGAAATTGCCAAAGTCGACATTGATGCCCGTATTCAGGGAGATTGGGTGGTATTGACCGTACGCGATCATGGTGCCGGCGTATCACCAGAGGTTTTGAACCAGCTCAACGTCCCCTTCTTCCGCGCGAACGAAGCCCGCAGCAACGTAACGGGCACAGGCCTAGGTTTAGCCATTGTAGAAAAGGCTGTCCAAGGCATGCAGGGGAAAATCAGTTTAAGCAATTGGGGCATTCCCCTTCATCAAGATAACGATAATGCCCTGCGACGTCAACGAAAAACTGGTGAAGAAGGCGGTTTCATGGCTGAAATCAGCCTGATTCGCCCTGAGCACAAACTAGCTGCCCAGAAAGCAGCGAGTGATAAAAACTCTTAATTGCTAGATGACAGCAACACCACAGCCCGCGCTTCCATGCTCTTGAGCTCACCGACTGGCCCCATCTTTTCAGCCGTTTTGGCTTTGACATTGACTTGACTGACTGTTAAACCCAGCGCTGCCGCAATACGCTCACGCATGTCATTTATATAAGGCGCTAGTTTAGGCGCTTGGGCAATCACGGTGCTGTCGATGTTGATGATGGTGTAGCCTTTGGCCTCAATCTGCTGCCCAGTTAATTGCAGCAACACCCACGAATCCGCATCTTTAAAGTCTGCGCTCGTATCAGGAAAATGCCTGCCAATATCGCCCAAACCTGCTGCGCCCAAGAGCGCATCTGTAATCGCGTGTAAGAGCACATCCGCGTCCGAATGCCCCAGCAAACCCGTGCTGTGCGGAATCTCCACCCCACCAATGACAAGCTTGCGCCCTGCCACCAGCGCATGTACGTCCCAACCTTCACCAATACGAATGTTCATGACCTTAGTTTACCCCTGACCATGCCCTTTTGCAGCTAATGCGCGCTGCTTATCTTTCTTACTCGGGCGTTTGCCTTTGATGCCACCGTTTTTCGGGTGATTGGGCGATTTCAAAGCCTCATCTGAACTTCCATCTTCATTCACCACAACAGGTTTTAGGAGAGCCAACACGATTTCAGGCTCAAACCCTTCAATCTGTTCCCGAATCAAATTCAAGCCTTGGCGCTTTTCAATCAGTCGGAAATGCGCTTCCGTCTCGGCACTTACAAAGCTGATCGCCACTCCACTCTCGCCCGCGCGACCGGTGCGGCCAATGCGGTGAATGTAGTCCACGCTGGAGCGCGGCAGGTCGTAGTTCACCACGGCAGCCAAGTTGGCGATGTCGATGCCGCGAGCGGCCACGTCAGTCGCCACAACAACTTGCCATTTTTTGTCTTTGAAATCCGCCAGCGTCTGCGTACGATTTCCTTGGCTCAGCTCGCCATGGAAAGGCACGGCGTTCATCCCGGCGTTGTAGAGCTTGGTGGCTACCAATTCTGCAGCGTACTTGGTCGCCACAAAGACCAGCACTTGCTCCCAATCATTGGTTTCAACCAGTTTCTTCAACAACATCGTCCGGCGTTTCGGGTCCACTTGGATCGCGCGCTGCAAGATAATCGGTGCCGTTGATGGCGTTGATTCGACCTCGATCCGCACTGGCTCGCGCAACAACGCATCTGCCAGAGCCTGCACGTCTTTTGGAAACGTCGCTGAAAAGAACAAGCTTTGACGCTTTTCAGGCAACAAAGCCAAAATAGCCGCCAATTCTTCGGCAAAACCGCCGGTACGAATAGCTCCACCCGCCGAAGGATTGCCCCCCATATCCAGCAACCTATCCGCTTCGTCCAACACCAGCATCTGCACCGAGCCCAATTTCAGCGCATTATGCGCCACCAAATCCAGCAAACGCCCCGGCGTGGCAACCACAATGTCTGCCCCGCCACGTAAATTCATCATCTGCGGGTTGATGGAGACACCGCCGAACAGCACCGCAACCTTCAACTGCATCGGCAAATGCTGCGCCAAACTGCGAATCGCCTCGCCCGTTTGCGCCGCCAACTCACGCGTCGGTACCAAAATCAAAGCCGAGGTGTAACGCCCGGCATGGCGCACGCTGCGGGCTTTGCCCTCTTGCTGAGACAATAGTTGCTGCAACAACGGCAAACAAAACGCCGCCGTTTTGCCAGAACCCGTCTGTGCCGAGCCTAAAACGTCTTTACCGGCTAAAACTGCTGGAATCGCCTCGGTTTGAATGGCGGTAGGCACTTCGTAGCCTTGCAGCTTGACGGCGTTGAGAATCGTAGGCGACAAGCCCAACGTGTCAAAAGATGCTATAAGTAATTGATTCATCAAGCTTTTTTCAAATAAATAGATTTCAGGGTGAAGCTGCCCGCGTCCATGCGGCAGTCCACATCGTGGCCGTCTGAGCCACCGGGCACGAGACGAATACTTTTGACTTTGGTGCCTTTTTTGAGCACGGCGGACGAGCCTTTGACCTTCAAATCCTTGATCAAAATCACCGCATCGCCATCCGCCAGCAGGTTGCCGTTCGAGTCAACAATGGGTTTATCAGTGTCAGATTCGTCAACCGCCGCGACGGCGAGCCATTCATGGGTGCAGTCAGGGCAAATGTAGTTATCGCCGTCTTGATTACTGTCTATATAAGTGTTTTCTAAAGTGCAGACGGGGCACGCTGGTAAGTTTTGCATCCCCCATTCTACCAGACACCCTTATTTAGACCCCTAAATATGACTCTAGCCTTCGTATTTATTGCCTGAGCAGCTATTAAAAATATAGCAAAAATCAAGTGTTAGTAGGCTTCGCGCCCGGGAACCACTCTGTATGCTGATCGCCCTGTCTGCCCATGTAGACCACACGCTTGCCACGCAAGAAGGCAAAGTAGCCTTGCACGCCCGCTTGCATGGCGCGTTGTGAAAATTGGCGGAATTTTTGACCGTTTTGTTGGCTGTCCAAAACTGCAGCCTGCAAAGCAACAGCATCGAAGTTTTCTGCGATAGCTGGCAGGTCTTCAAATAACAAGGGCGCTGTCACCACGCCGCCAGCCGCACTGTAAAAACTCATTTGACGCGCTACGTAATCGACGTGGTAGTACTCCACCCCCGTTGCCATCAGCTTTCCGACGATTTCAGGGAACGGCAACGAGCCGGTTAGCGTGGCTTTGGCGGCTTCACGGACGATATCTGCGTTCAAAATTCACTCCTCATAACAATAAAAATAACAAAATACGGCTACCCACGGCAGCTACCCCGCCCTACGGGCACCCCTTCAAATGAAGGGGAATTTTCTGCATTGATTTTCGTTCCCCTTCTTCAGAAGGGGTGGCGCGTAGCGGCGGGGTAGCGGTTTTATGTTTTATAACTCTCATCCATCCTATCCAACTTGCGCAGCAACGCCGGCCAAGCCAGCGCCGCACCCTGCCCGGCTGTGGCTACTTTCATGATGCCCAAGTTCGCATCGCACACCGCTTGCGGAATCAGGTTCAACGGCCCACCTGCGGCTTGGGCGTCGATTTGGATGCGGCAACTGTTTTCAAACGTGTACATGTGCAAAAACGCGTCTTGAATCGT
>JBEGUP010000068.1:0-7857 GCA_041178825.1 Pseudomonadota bacterium
CGCATCACCGCATCGCTGCTGCCGCCTGCGGGCCACGGGGCGATCAAGGTAATGGGTTTGCTGGGGAATTTGTCTTGCGCCCAGCTGCTAGAAATGATGGCTGGGGCAGTGAGAACAGCAACTGAAGCTGAAGCAGATTGCAGAACGGTTCTACGGGAAATTAGTTTTGAATGTGTCATGTTGTTGTCTCCTTGAATGAACAAGTAACATGATGAATCAACCCGCATGGCGGCTTTGTCACCTCTGTGACTTGGCTTTGTGAATTAGGCCGCTGTGCTCAGCCGTAGGCTTATCTTTGCATGAGTGCGACCAAGCTCTTTTGGCTCAAGCGCAAGCGCTCCAATGCTGTAGCCAAGCCTTCAAACTCTTGGATGCCACCAGATTTAACTTCGCCTTCTAAGTTGCCACGACTGATGTTGTCAACTGATGTTGTGAGCTTCGCCAAGGGTTGGCTTACTGTTCTTGGTAGCTTGAACATCAAGCCCAAGGCTATCAAAATACCCGCCACGACAGTTGCTAGCACCACGTACAATAATTTGTCAAAACCGGTGCCTGCAACTTCGCTGAGCGATAAAGTGGCCTTTGTTTTTGCCTTGGTCATCTCGGCGACGCCTTTGATGAGCACGTCGGAGAAACGGGTTTTGCCTAGCTGAATCATGTCATTGGCTTGAATAGGGGTCAGCATGGTGATAACTTCAACAGCTGGCGCTGCAGGCGTTACCACTTTTACTTTAGACGCAGCAGCGTTGATGGCGGCTAGCTCGCTGGCTTGCAAGTCCATTTTTTCTTTGCGAACGTTAACCGCATCAAAAATAAGGCGCATTTGCGTGCCATAAAAGCTGGCAGCTTGCATCCATTGTTCAATGAGTGCTTGGTCTGCACTGGTAAACGCAGCGGCTTGGTTGCCGCGCATGGCTCCTAAAATTTGGCTGAGCTTGTCAGATGCTGCTGTCCATTCTTTGATATACCCATTGCGCTTTTCTTCGTTGGACACATACACAAAATACTCTTTTTCATACCGGCGCACCTGTTGTGCCAGCACGGCCAACTCACCCAATTGGGATGAGGCAATGGTGTTTTTGCGGGTGGCATCCACCACGTCTTTACGGGTAGATTCTTGGTCCCACCAGACAAAAGCTGCTTGCGCAATAAAGAACAGAATAATCAGGGACAAGCCACCGATGAGTTGGGCACGAATAGATTTCATAGCAAGTCAATCAAAAAAATAAATATATAAATGAGGGAGGAGAGGGATAAAAATGCTTTTGCAGCTCAATGGCCAGCAGCCTTGTAAATGGCCGCTTTGACGCGAACATAAGGGACTTCAGGAGGTAGCAATTGGCTCAAATGCACAAAAAAGTACATTTCAAATAGCTTGGGGTCAGTGGCATAGGGGTGAAGCTGTTCGACTTCTTTGATGGCACGTTGCACCAAAAACTTAGCCGCGATACCCACATGCTCAACTAAAACCGATACAGAAGCATCGCGAAACTTATCGAAAGACATACACGTTTACTTAAATACGCAAGTTTAACTTTCAACGGCTTTAAACGTGTGTAAATGTGACAACATGTTGAAAATTGCAAGTGTTAACGTGACTTAATTGGCAATTCAGCAGTAGAAAATACAACACAATGCAAGTCTAGCCTAGCCTTGCGCCACGGGTCGTGCGGTGTCGCTGCACCACTCGCTCCAGCTGCCGGCAAAGAGCGCTTGGCGGCCCAATCCGGCCAGCTCCATCGCCAGCACATTGGGCACGGCACTCACGCCGCTGCCGCAGCGGTGAACGACGGTGTTGGGGTCGCGGCCTGCGAGCAGTTTGGTGAATTCGGCTTTTAAAACTTCAGCGGGTTTGAACTTGCCGTCTGTGCCTATATTCTCTGTAAAGGGGCGGTTCAACGCACCGGGAATGTGGCCTGCAGCCGGGTCTAGTGGCTCGACCTCGCCACGAAAGCGCGGTGCGCCGCGTGCATCGAGAATGGTTTGAGATGGTTTGCTAAGGTTATTTGCTACCGTATTTATAGCTGCTAAGGCAACTAATTCGCTGGCTAGAGTGTAATTCGAGGGGGTAATATTGAGTTTTGAAGCGGTTTTAGATGCATCAACAGGATTTCCTGCAGCTTGCCAAGCCTGCAAACCGCCGTCTAGCACGGCGACGGCCTCGTGCCCCGCCCATTTCAGCATCCACCACAGCCGCCCACAGTAGTTCACGCCGTTGCGGTCGTAAACCACAGCTTGGTGGGCGTTGGTAAAGCCGATGCTGCTGAGCCATGCGGCGAATGTTTCGCGTGACGGTAAGGGGTGGCGACCTCCAGATGCAGCGGCTAGGTCGTTTTTAGAGCTGAGGTGTTTGTCTAAATTGACATAAACCGCGCCTGGGATGTGTGCCTCATCGAACTGCTGTTGACCGAGTTCAGGCTTCATCAGGTCGAAGGTGCAATCGAAAATCATCAGCGGTTGGACGGAGGATTTGGCGAAATTGGCGAGTTGTTCGACTGAAATCAGGGTTGTGTACATAAAAACCTTTAAGTGTGTCAAAGAGCGCCTAATGCTCTTCCGCCAGCGTATTCGGCAAAGCGCGGGAGCGTAAAACGGTGGCAGCCACGCCGCTTGCCAAAATCACCGCAATACCCGCCCAGCCCAGCGGTGGAATATTGTCGCCAAACAGCGCCAAGCTGTAAATCGCGGCAAAAACAATGCCCGAATACTGCATATTTGCCACAACCAGCGTGCTGCCTTTGCTGTAGGCGCGGGTCATGCTCCACTGGCCGAGCGAGGCGAGGATGCCAATGGGGATGAGCCACCAAGCACCCACGCTGCTCCAGCTAGACAAGGGTGAAAAGCCTGTAAATAGCATGCCAATGCCACCCGCGATGGCCGAGCCCAGCGCGAAGTAAAACACGGTGCGCTCTTCCGGTTCACCCAAGCGCCCCAGCACAGTTACCTGCATGTACGCCAGCGCGGCGCACATGCCTGAGAGCAGGCCGATCACGCCGGCGAATAGCTGGTCTTGGTCGATGGTGGGGCGCAGCGTCATCACCACGCCGGCAAAACCGCATAAAACCGTCAAAAGCAGCGGACCCTGTGATTTAGCGTCTTTCGCCGAGCTGTAAAACATCGCCCCACCGACGATGAAAGCTGCAATCCACACGCCGCTCATGTAATTCAACGTCATGGCTGTCGCCAGTGGCAGGTGGGCAATGGCGTAAAACCAAGCGGCTAGCGACACCACACCAATGAAGGCTCGCCAGACATGCATCATGGGCACTTTGGTGGCCAACGTCACGCCGCGCGCCCGCATCATCAACCACATGAACAACATGCTGATAAACCCGCGGTAGCACACCAACTCAAAGGTATTGAAGTTTTCCGACGCGATTTTGACGCCCACGCCCATGGTGGCAAAGAAAAACGAGGCTAAAACCATCCACAGGGCTTGCATAAGTCTTAAAAAGGGCTTTTAAAAGGTTAAATTTGGCTATAGACGACGTATTTACTGCCTTAGCAGCTATGGAAATAATAGTAAATTTAGCCTAAATTATGGCTTTGGCCGGTCGCATGGCGCGTCTGTACCATTGGTGGAACTCTTGCATGCCATCTTCCATGGGGCTTTGGTAGGGGCCGACCTCGTTGTCGCCGCGCTGAATCAAGGCTTTGCGGCCAGCGTCCATGCGCAGGGCGATTTCGTCGTCTTCGATGCAGGTTTCCATGTAAGCGGCGCGTTGGGCTTCGACGAAATCACGCTCAAATTCGGCAATTTCTTCGGGGTAGAAAAACTCGACCATGTTGATGGTTTTTTGGGGCGACACAGGGTGGAGGGTGCTCACGGTAAGCACATGCGGATACCACTCGATCATGATGTGCGGGTAGTAGGTGAGCCAAATCGCGCCAAATTTAGGCGGTGCGCCGTTGTGGTTGTCTTTTTGGTAGTTCAGTAAAACGTTTTGCCAGCGCTCATAAATCGCGCTGCCAGCGTGACCTAAACGGTTCGCCACGCCCACGGTTTGTACGGAGTAATCGGGTTTGAACTCCCACTGCAAGTCGCCCGTGGTCACAAAATTACCCAAACCGGGGTGGAAGGGGCCGACGTGATAATCCTCTAAGTACACCTCGATGAAGGTTTTCCAGTTGTAATTGCACTCGTGCATTTCAACGTGGTCTAGCTTGTATCCCGAAAAATCCAAATCGGCACGGGGGCCGAGTTGTGCCATGTCTACGGCGACATCTCGTCCATTGGCTTCAAACAGCAAGCCATTCCACTCTTGCAGCTTGTAGTTGTGCAGGTGCAAATCGGGGTCGCAGTCAAAGTGCGGCGCGGCGATGAGTTGCCCCATGGGTTTGCCTGCGGTTTGGCCGCTGGTGTCGTACGTCCAGTTGTGCAGGGGGCAAACCAAGTTGCCCAAACCGCCCGAGGCGTTGGACGCGATGCTGCCTTTGCCCTGCAAAATCAAGGCTTGGCGGTGGCGACAGACGTTGGACACCAGCTCGATGCCAGATTTGCCATGAATCAGTGCACGGCCAGCGTTTTCTTGCGGCAGGGTGTAAAAATCGCCAGGGTTTGGGGCTGCTAAGCGGTGGCCAACGTAGCGTGGGCCGTTTTGAAACAGGGTTTGCTGCTCTAGTTTGAACAGCGCTTCGTCAAAGTAACTGTTGACGGAGAGTTGGGAAAACTGTGAATTCTCAGGTGACATGTTTTGATTTTACCTGTGCCCTTGAATTGCAAAATATTCCGTTCGGACTGAGCCTGTCGAAGTCTTCTTGCAACCCTTCGACAGGCTCAGGGCGAACGGGAATCAAAGTAATTCGCCTAAGCCGGCTGACTTTTTCGCAGCCGCTCTTGGCTGTTTGAAAGATGCAAACGCATGGCAGCGCGGGCCGCATCAGGTTTTTGGTTGCGAATGGCTGCCAAGATATTTTGGTGCTCGCTGTGCACGCGCTGCAGGTAGCTGGCACGGTCTTGTTGGGCATGTGCCGGTGTGTTGACGCGGGTGCGGGGGATGATTTTTTCACCCAAATAGGTCATCAAATCCGCAAAATGGCGGTTGCCTGTGGCTTTGGCTATTTCAAGATGAAACTGAAAGTCGCTCGGTGCGGCGTCAGAATCGTGCTTGGTGGAGTCTTCAAACGTGTCCAGCGCTTGCTGCATCGCAACCAAATCAGCAGCGGTGCGGCGTTGTGCCGCTAATCCGGCTGATTCTGTTTCTAGGCTGATGCGCAGCTCAAGCACAGAGATAACGTCGTTCACAGTGGCGAAATCTGCCGCGCTGAGGTGAAAGGTTTTAGGGTCGATTTGCTCCAGCGCAAACGTGCCAATGCCATGTCGTGTCGCCACCAAGTTGGAGGCTTGCAGCTTGGACAAAGCCTCTCGTACGACGGTGCGGCTGACATCAAAGCGCGTCATGATGGCGGCTTCGGTAGGCAGTTTCTCCCCCGGCTTGATGTCACCAGCGCGAATACTAGCCGCTAAGGACTCAACGATTTCAGTCACCAAGCCACGCGGGCGACGCATCGGTGTGTGGGCATTCTCAATAACAGTGTTTACGAGCATAATTTAAAAGCTTAGGGGTTTACCTAGGGTGCATCTATTAATACTTGACAGCATACTGGCTAGCAAATACATTATTAGTTGTCTGATAACTAACAACTGATAAGTGCCTGTCATCAGACTGTATCAAATTTATTAGAAATGTCCACACTCTTCACGCTTCTCTTCACTTTTAACGCAAAGTATTCGTAATTTCATGAGCATCCTTTCACACAATCGACTGTTATTAACTGGCGCAGCCGGTGGCTTGGGTCAAGCGCTGCGGCCACGTCTAAAAGCTAATTGCAAAGTGCTGCGCAGTGCTGACCGAGTAGCATTTGGCTTGGCGGGTGAGCAAGAAGAGCTGGTCTTGGCTGATTTGGCTGATGCCGACGCTGTGATGGGCATGATGCAAGGTGTCGATGCCGTGGTGCATTTGGGTGGCGTTTCCACCGAAGCGGCGTTTGAGCCGATTTTGCAAGGCAACATCTTGGGCGTCTACAACCTGTACGAAGCAGCACGCAAGCAGGGCGTCAAACGCATCGTGTTTGCCAGCTCCAACCATGTGACGGGTTTTTACAAGCAGTCTGAAACCATCAACGCCTCGCACCCGGCGCGCCCAGACAGTTTGTATGGCGTGAGCAAAGCTTTTGGCGAAGACCTGTCGCGCTTTTACTTTGACCGCTACGGCATTGAAACCGCTTGCGTTCGCATAGGCTCGTCTTTCCCCGAACCGAAAGATCGCCGCATGCTGGCAACATGGCTGAGTTTTGACGATTTGCATCGTCTCATCACCGCATGTTTGACCACGCCGGTGTTGGGTCACAGCATTATTTTTGGCATGTCCAACAACTCGGTGACCTGGTGGGACAACTCGCAAGCCAACCATATTGGCTACAAAGCGCAAGACAGCTCGGATGTGTTCCGCGATGCGGTGTATGCCCACACCCAAGCGCCGGATTTAAGCAGCCCCGTGGCGCAGTTTCAAGGTGGTGGTTTTGTGGTGGCGGGACCGTTTGAATAATTCAGAGTCATCACAGAACGCTATGCAAACCTTCAAAGCACTATCAACTAGCCGAGACCGCGTAGGCGAATGCCCCGTGTGGTCGGTCTCTGAGCAGGCGCTGTATTGGGTGGATATTGAGGGCAAGCACATCCATCGCTATGACTGGCAAAGCCAAACGCAGCAAACTTGGACCACCGATGAGCGCGTGGGTTGCATTGCTTGTACTGAATCAGTAGAAGGTGAAAAGCGCGTGATTGCTGCGATGGAAACGGGCATATTTGACGTTGAGTTATTGCCAACGCTGCAAACAAAGTCGCGCTTGCTGGCTGCAGTTGAACACCCTATACAAAACATGCGTTTCAACGATGGCCGCTGCGACAGCCAAGGCCGTTTCTGGGTCAGCACCATGTGCATGGACATGGCGGCAGCCAAACAAGTCGGCGCGGTGTATTGTCTCGACAAGGATGGTTTGGGAGCGCCCAAAGTCGAGGGCTTGATCACACCAAATGGCATGGCGTTCAGCCCAGATGGGGCAACTTACTATTTATCAGATTCACACCCAACGGTACAAAAAATTTGGGCGTTTGATTTCAATGCTGATACTGGCGAGGTAACGCATGGGCGCGAGTTTGTCGATATGACAGCGCACCCTGGCCGTCCCGATGGCGCAGCCATCGATGTGAATGGCAGCTATTGGATTTGTGCCAACGATGCTGGAAAAATCCATCAATTCAGCCCTCAAGGCGAGTTGATAAGTTCCTTGAATGTGCCCGTTTCTAAACCGTCTATGTGCGCTTTTGGCGGGCCAGAGATGAATATTCTTTTTGTCACATCAATTCAACCTGCTGTTGCTGAAGGCAACGAAGTAGGGTTGAGTGGCGCTGTTTTTAGTGTTGAGCTAAATGTAAAAGGCCAATTCTGTAACCGCATTGATGCTGATGGGGCTTTCAAACAGTTACGCCACAGACTTCAAATCCGCCGATACGCACAACGCTGACGATTACCCCACCGTTGTTGCCGTCAAACACATGGGCGAGTTGTTGAACAAAGCCTCAGGCGGCAAGCACAGCATCAAAGTGTTCAACAAGCAAGCGCTGGGTAGCGAAAAAGAAACGATTGACCAAGTGAAAATTGGTGCGCTAGATTTCACCCGCGTCAATGTCGGCCCTATGAACAATATTTGCATCAAAACACAGGTGCCAACTATGCCGTTTTTGTTCCGTTCAGTCGAGCACATGCGTAAGAGTTTGGATGGCCCAGTGGGCGATGAAATCTTGAAAGATTGCGAGCAGCATGGCTTCATCGGTTTGGCTTTTTATGACAGTGG
>JBEGUP010000069.1:0-7828 GCA_041178825.1 Pseudomonadota bacterium
TGTCGTGTGGAATGTCCGTGCCAGCTGCGCCTCGGTCGGTTTCAGTCGGTGGACGCAGAGGTGAGGCGCGGTAGTAGTTACAGCCGCCCGTCAAACCCGTCCCCCAAACGTCTCGGTATTGCTGTTTCAAAGCAGGCGTTAACCACGCAAACTCGCCAGTCTCAGCACCTGCATTGGTAAAAAACCCAAATAACAGCTTAAAGTCGTCTTTGGCGAGGGCTTTCTCAAACCCGGGCCGCACCAAGAAATTCATGTAATCGCTGGCGGCTTGTTGTTTGGGATTATTTTTGAGCTCGCGAATGAAGGTACCTGTGTGAGGCGAGTTGATGATGGTGAGCTTTTTGGTCAAATGCGGCATCTGGTTGGCAAAGCCCCAGGCCACAGCGCCGCCCCAATCGTGAGCGACCAAACACTCGAGTTGACCACCAGAGTCCGCAGTTTCAACGGCCACCAAGGCAGCAATGTCTTGCATTAAAAATTTGACACGGTAAGCACTTACTTCTGTGGGAGAGCTTGAGTTTTCAAAGCCACGCAGATTAGGCGCAATGCAGCGATAGCCACCAAAACATCAAAACAGGTCGGCCCCGTTTGCCAGCGGCGCGGCAGCTCAGGGTGATGCCATGTGGCAGTGCTTGCTGGAAGCTTTCAATTTCTATCATGGCAAAGACGCGGTTTCTGTGGATATGTAGCTATCTATTTTGCTACTGAAACGCGGCCGCCAAGCTAGGGGTTATCCGGTAGTTTTGGGTAATATTCCCGCACTTACGTAAAGCTATTTTGTTTATTTAAGTTGGGTCAAACAGGATGAGGATCAGGATGCTCAGGATGCGCCCATTGCCACAGCAAATGCGCGACCTCGTCCACGCCTTTTTTCTTCAGAGCTGAAAACAAGCGCACTTCACCGCCGCCAGCTTGGATTTTCATGATCGACAGTGCTTTTGCTGCTTCAGTTTTGTTCAGTTTGTCTGATTTGGTTAAAACGACCAAAAACTTCAAGCCTTCTTCAATGCGTGGGCGAATCACTTCTAGCAAAATCTCGTCCAACTCGGTGATGCCATGGCGCGGGTCGCACATCAGCACAATGGCTTTGAGGTTTTCGCGGGTCATCAAATAATTCGCCATCACGCGTTGCCAGCGCAGTTTGTCGGCTTTTGGTACGGCTGCGTAGCCGTAGCCTGGCAAGTCGGCAAGAATAGCGTCTGTCACGCCTTGTTTGCCAAGCGAGAAGAGGTTGATGCTTTGCGTGCGCCCTGGTTTTTTAGAGGCAAAAGCCAGTCGGTGCTGCTGTGTCAGGGTGTTGATGCAGGTCGATTTGCCCGCGTTAGAGCGGCCTACGAAGGCAAATTCGGGCAAATTCAGCTCTGGCAAGAAGTCGAGCGAAGGCGCAGTGGTTAAAAACTTCGCCGTGTGCATCCAACCCATGGCGATTTTTTGGGCTGCAGCTTTTTCGGTTTGGGCAACTTGCGCAGGCGTTGGCGGCGTGCTTGTTGTTACTTTTGCTGTTGAATTTAGTGAAGACGTGGTCATAGCCCCTATTAGAACCGCAATGTCATCAGTTCTCGCACACGGTTTAGTCGGAAATTATCAAAATTGCCGAAAAGCGCCCCGCTCATTGTAGAATGAGGGGTTAAATTTACACAAATTGTTCCTCATTCCTCCAGACTATGAAGCCTACTATGTCCTCGCTTACCGCTCTCGATAACGCTGTTGTTAAAGCTCTTGTCACCGCTGCATTGTTGGCACTTGGTTCTGCTAGCTTTGCTGCTACTGATGCAGCTAAGCCTGCTGCCGAAGCTAAAGTAGCTGTCAAGGCACCAGCCAAACCAGATTTAGTCAAAGGTGAAGCCAGCTTCACGGCTGTTTGTGCCGCTTGCCATGGTGCAGATGGCAATTCTGGCACGCCGGTCAACCCTAAATTGGCGCAGCAACATCCTGAGTATTTGGTCAAACAACTGCAGGAATTTAAATCTGGTGCTCGCAACAATGCCGTGATGAAGGGTTTCGCCACCGCTTTGAGCGATGACGATATGCGCAACATTTCTTACTGGGCTGCATCTAAAAAAGCAAAAACTGGTTTTGCTAAAGACAAAGAATTGGTTGCTTTGGGCGAAAAAATCTACCGTGGTGGTATCAGCGATCGCCAAATCCCTGCTTGCGCTAGCTGCCACAGCCCATCAGGTGCTGGTATTCCAGCGCAGTACCCGCGCTTGAGCGGCCAGCATGCGGAATACACCGTTGCACAGTTGACCGGTTTCCGTGACGGTGCCCGCAAAAACAGCCTGCAAATGACGCAAGTGTCTGCCAAATTGAATGACCGCGAAATCAAAGCTGTCTCTGACTATATAGCTGGTTTGCGATAAGTAAATAATTTTAAATGCTTAGGATGCTAAATTTACGGAACTTATTGCTTAGAATTTGACCTAATTTAGATCCCATTTTCTAGTCTTTCAGAGGGCGGGTTATCTCAGGGTAGCTCGCCCTTCTTGCATTCAAAGTCCACTATATTTAAATGACAGTATCAACACACGGTTTACGGCTGAAAAATGGCTCACAGGCATGGCGTTCGGGTGTGGAGTTGCTGTCTTCGATGCGGTTTTCGATTTCGCTGTTAACCATTATTTGTATCGCGTCCATCATCGGTACAGTGCTCAAACAAAACGAGCCGGTTAACAACTACATCAACCAGTTCGGACCTTTTTGGGCACAGGTTTTTGCTTCGGCTAGCTTGACCTCGGTTTACAGCGCTTGGTGGTTTATGTTGATTTTGGCCTTTTTGGTCGTCAGCACCAGCCTGTGTGTGACCCGCAATGTGCCCAAAATCATGCGCGATTGGGGTATTTTCAAAGAAGATATTCGTGCACAAAGTCTCAAAGCTTTTGGACACACAGCGCAAGCCAATTTAAGTGAGTCGCCGCAAGCAGCAGCGCAAAGAATCGGTCAAATGCTGGCAGGTGGTGGCTGGAGGGTCAAGCTGCAGGAGCGTAAAAACTCAGACGCCAGCCATGAGGGGCAAAGCAGTTGGATGGTTGCTGCCAAAGCTGGCCGCGTCAACAAATTAGGTTATATCGCCGCACACAGCGCTATTGTGTTGGTGTGTATTGGTGGGCTGCTTGATGGCGATTTGATTGTTAAAGCACAAATGCTGCTGAACGGTAAAACCGCCTACAGTGGCGGCGGTTTGATATCTGATGTCAAACCCGAGCACCGCTTGAGCCCCAGTAACCCAACATTTCGTGCTAATCTTTTGGTGGCAGAGGGCGCACAGTCCAGCACCGCAATTTTGAACCAGGGCACTGGCGTGTTGATTCAAGATTTGCCATTTTCAATCGAACTGAAAAAGTTTGTGGTTGAGCATTATTCAACTGGTATGCCCAAGCTCTTTGCCAGTGATATTGTGATTCACGACAAAGAAACAGGTGTGAAAACACCTGCTCGGGTTGAAGTGAACCATCCTGTGAATTACAAGGGCATAGAGATATTTCAATCTAGTTTTGACGATGGTGGCTCAAACGTCAAACTCAAAGCTGTACCTTTGACTGCTGCAACCAAGTCATTTGAAGTCGAGGGAGTGATTGGGAATAGCACTCAGCTTACCAAGCAATCGCAAAATGGCGTTGACGATAAATTGACCTTAGAGTTTGCGGCGCTGCGGGTTTTTAACATTGAAAACTTTGGCAAAGAAGGTGCAAGTTCGGACTCAAAGGTTGATGTGCGTGCCGTTAATTTGCGTGAATCCATAGACTCAAAGCTGGGTGCAGCCAATAAAACCAAAACCAACAAAGAGCTGCGCAATGTGGGGCCAAGCATCACCTACAAACTGCGCGATGCGGCAGGCCAAGCCAAGGAGTTTCACAATTACATGCTGCCCATCAAAATGGGCAATGATGAGAACGATCCGTCCGTGTTTTTACTGGGTATGCGTGAATCAACGGCTGAGGCCTTCCGATATTTACGCATTCCGGCAGATGACAAAGGCAGCATGGAGGGCTTTTTGCAGTTACGCGCGGCCTTGGCTGACCCGTTCAAGCGCGACAGAGCGGTGGCTACCTATGCGCAAAAAGCAGCAGGGGCTGATAGACCCGACATGGCACGCCAGTTGGCGCAGTCTGCTTCCAAAGCGATGAGTTTGTTTGCTGGCTCGGTGAGTTCAGAGGCTTTGGTGGGTTCTGCAGAAAAACCACCTGTCGTTCCTCAACCGACTTCAGCAGGCTTGCAAGCAGTTGCTGATTTCATCGAAAAAAATGTACCTGAAGCGGAACGTGAAAAAGCCAGCGAAGTGTTGATTCGTATTTTGAACGGCGCACTGTTTGAATTGGTGCAGTTGACGCGCTCCGAGGCTGGTCTTAAACCCTTGGATTTGAGCGATAAAACACAGTCATACATGATGCAAACGGTGTTGTCACTCAGCGATGCCAGTGTTTACCCCGCACCCATGGTTTTTATGTTGCAAGACTTCACGCAGGTGCAGGCGAGCGTTTTCCAAGTGGCGAAAGCGCCTGGGAAAACGGTGGTGTATACCGGCTGTGCTTTTTTGATATTGGGTGTGTTTGCGATGCTTTATATCCGCGAACGTCGCGTTTGGGTGTGGCTGACACCTGGCGACAACACCACTGGAGTATCAGCTGGTACAAAGGCGAGCATGGCGCTGTCAACCAACCGAAAAACCATGGATGGCGATCATGAATTCGCTCACTTAACTGAAAAACTCATAGGCGCTAAGCCAGATGCACGATTGAATGCCAACGGGTCATGAAAGTAAAACAATGAATACACATACGATTGATAAGACTGAATCCATGCCTAGTTTGAGCTTGAATCAAGGCTTTTTCGCGCAGCGCAGCTTGCTTGATTGGGCATTTGCTGCTTTGGTCGTTTTCGGCGGTTTGTACGTGTTCCAACGTTATTTAGATGCGATGGATGTGTATGAAAAAGGCATCTTGTTGGCAGCGATTCCCTTTGCCGTTTGGTTAGGCTGGTTTTGGCGACCACTGCAAGTGCTGATGGTGGTTGTGACTGCATTTTCTTTGCTGGGCATTTGGTCCTACCAAGCACCAGCAGAGCTGGGTGGTGCGACGATAGCGCGTGCTGAATCCGTCTTCTGGCTCAAATACTTCTTATCCAGCCAGTCTGCTATTTTGTGGATGAGTGTGTTGTTTTTCATGAGCACGATTTTTTATTGGATTGGCGTTGCAGCCACCAAGCAAAGCGCCGCGATGGAGCTGATTGGTTCACGCTTAGCTTGGGTTGCCGTGGCGATGGCGCTTATTGGCACCATGGTGCGCTGGTACGAAAGCTACCTCTTGGGTGCGGATATTGGACACATTCCGGTCAGTAATCTGTACGAAGTGTTTGTGATGTTCAGCTGGCTCACGGCAGCCATGTATTTGTATTTTGAAGCGCAGTACAAAACCCGTGCTTTGGGTGCTTTTGTGATGCTGGTGGTCAGTGCTGCTGTTGGATTTTTGCTGTGGTACACCTTGGTGCGCGGCGCGCATGAAATTCAGCCACTCGTTCCCGCATTGAAAAGTTGGTGGATGAAGATCCATGTGCCCGCTAATTTTGTGGGTTACGGCGCGTTTGCCATTTCCGCGATGATTGCATTTGGTTATTTGATCAAGCAACAAGCGACGGAAACACGATGGTACAAACTCACGCCCTTGCTGATGCTGGGTGTGGTGCTGTGTTTCATGCCCTTGGTTTTCCGTAAAACAACGCTTGAAGCAGGCGGCAGCTATTGGCTGGGGTATTTGACTATTTCTGCGCTGATTGTGGGCGGTATTTTGTGGGGTCGCCAGCGCATTGCAGCGCGTTTACCAAGCTTTGAGGTGATGGACGATGTGATGTACAAATCCATCGCAGTCGGTTTTGCCTTTTTCACGATAGCCACCGTTTTAGGCGCTTTGTGGGCGGCTGAGGCATGGGGCGGCTATTGGAGCTGGGATCCGAAAGAGACTTGGGCTTTGATCGTTTGGCTCAACTACGCGTCTTGGCTGCACATGCGCCTGATGAAGGGCTTGCGTGGCACGGTGGCGGCTTGGTGGGCGCTGGCGGGCTTGGGTGTGACCAGCTTCGCTTTCTTGGGCGTGAATATGTTTTTGAGCGGTTTACACAGCTACGGGACGCTTTAAACCTTGTGAGGCTTATAGGGATTTTTGAATCCGTGTAAGAAAACTTCGCGTATTTAGACTATTCTTTATCAAACAAGGAGTCTTTTTATGCTCATCAAAACAAACAGCGACGGATTCAACCACCCCATCAGCAGCGAAATCACATCGCAAAACATTTATGAAGGTCGCCGTGACCTGATGAAACTCATGGCTGGCGGCGTGGCTGGCGCGGCAATGGCAACTTGGGCATCGCGTGAAGCGCATGCGATGACGCCTAAACCAGGTAAATTGGCTGCCCTTGCTAATACACCCTCAAAAATAGCCGGCGCGCTGGCTTTAGACAAGCTGACCGACTACAAAGACGCCAGCACCTACAACAACTTTTACGAATTTGGCACAGACAAAGCTGACCCCGCCCGAAACGCCCACACCCTAAAAACCACGCCGTGGACTGTTGAGATTGAAGGCTTGGTCAAAAAGCCGGCCAAATACACGCTGGAAGACCTGCTCAAACTCAGCGCCCAAGAAGAGCGCATTTACCGCTTGCGCTGCGTCGAAGGCTGGTCTATGGTAATTCCGTGGGTGGGTTATTCGCTGTCTGAGTTGATCAAAAAGGTCGAACCGCTCAGCAATGCTAAATACGTGGAGTTTGTGACCTTGGCAGATCGCAAAACCATGCCATTCGTCGGCTCAGCCGTGTTGGACTGGCCGTACGTCGAAGGTTTGCGTATGGACGAAGCCATGAATCCGCTCACTTTGCTCAGTTTTGGGATGTACGGCGAGGTGCTGCCTAACCAAAGCGGCGCACCAGTGCGCTTGGTTGTGCCATGGAAATATGGCTTCAAAAGCGCGAAAAGCTTGGTCAAAATCCGTTTTACGGACAAGCTGCCTGCTACGGCGTGGAACAAAGCTGCCGCCAACGAATATGGCTTCTATTCGAACGTGAATCCCGCGGTAGACCACCCGCGCTGGAGCCAGGCGACCGAGCGCCGCATTGGCGAAGAGGGCGGTTTGTTTGCCAAAAAACGTAAAACCGAGATGTTCAACGGCTACGAAGCGCAAGTGGCTGCCATGTATGCAGGCATGGACTTGAAAAAGAACTTTTAAAGTTCAACTTAATAAATTTAAAGTTTAATGCGTCAGCTATTGCTCAAACCAGCGGCCAAACCGCTGGTTTTCCTACTCTGCTTGCTGCCTTTTGCATGGCTGGCTTACAACGTTGCCATCAACAACTTAGGTGCCAATCCGCAAGAGGCGCTGATTCGTGCTACGGGCGATTGGACGCTGCGGTTTTTATGCATCGTTTTAGCAGTCACGCCGCTGCGAACTATCAGTAAAACACCTCAATTAGCGCGTTTTAGACGCATGTTGGGCTTGTTTGTTTACTTTTATGTCGTGATTCACCTGTTGAGCTACAGCTGGTTTGACATGGGTTTTGATGTACCTGAAATCGCCAAAGACATCTACAAACGCCCGTTTATTTTGGTAGGTTTTGCGGCTTTTGTGCTGCTCACGCCGTTAGCTTTGACCTCATTTAACCGCGCCATCAAGGAGTTGGGGGCGAAACGCTGGCAACAATTGCACAAACTAGTCTATGCGGTTGCAGGATTAGGTGTTTTGCACTTTTTTTGGATGCGCGCGGGTAAAAACAACTTCAACGAAGTATTCATCTATGCCGCGATACTGGCCGCATTGCTAGGTTGGCGTTTGGTTCAGTGGTT
>JBEGUP010000070.1:0-7678 GCA_041178825.1 Pseudomonadota bacterium
GTCTGTGTCGCCCACTTGGTCAGCAGCCCAGTCACCTTGTGACTTAGCAGCTGGCACGTTGTCAGTAGCCACATAAGATGTGATTTCTGCGCCAGTGATGGCAGTGTCCACAGCCACAACTGCGATGCCAGCAGCGAGTGCTTTGCTGATAGCTGGTGCGATACCAGCGCTGTCGACTGGAGCGATAGCGATAGCGTTCACTTTGCGGGTAATCATGTCTTCAACGATAGCCAACTGCTTTGACAACTCGCCCTTTTCAGCAGCCAGTTCGATGAATTTGACGCCAGGAGCAGCGCCAGCAGCTTTAGCGCCACCGTTGATGAGCGTCCAGCCTTCGTTGGTGTTGCCGTTGGTGATGTATGCAACTGTTATTTCTTTGGCAGCAGGTGCTGCAGGTGCTGCGGCAGCTGGTGCAGCCTCTTCTTTTTTGCCACAGGCAGTCAAAACAGCAGCAGCGACGACTGCCAAAGCCAATTGGCTGAATAAACGCTTTTGAATCATGGGGAATCTCCAAATTTAAGTTGTCAATATTGACTTAATAGCCGCGTTATAGAAAGGTACAACACTTGCTAGGTATGAATTACATCACAGTTTCAATTAAATAAACCTAGTAGTTTTACTAATACAATCTCAAGCAACTTGTGGCATGCTAGCTACCTATTTGAACTTTAAACCTTTATGACTACTACAAAACCAGTGCTTGAGATCAGCAAGCTGACCAAGCATTACGGCGGCGTGAAAGCCTTAACCGACGCTAATTTCCGCCTCATGCCAGGTGAACATGTTGCCATCGTAGGTGATAACGGCGCAGGCAAAAGCACCTTTGTGCGATTGATCACAGGCGCTGAGCAGCCCAACAGTGGTGATTTACTGTTAGATGGCAACAAAGTGAGTTTTAAGTCACCGTTGGACGCGCGTGACCAAGGCATGGAAACCGTTTATCAAACCTTGGCGCTGGCCGAAGACTTAGACGTACCGGCCAATATTTTCTTGGGCCGCGAGATTACCCGCATCAATTTGGGCCCTTTGTCTGTGCTCAACCACAAAGCCATGCGCGAACAATCAACCGAGATGCTCTCCACCACCGGCGTGAAAATTCAAGACATGTCTGAAAGCTTGCGTGGCATGTCTGGCGGTCAGCGCCAGTGCGTCGCCATTGCGCGTGCTGCTGGTTTTGCCAAGAAATTAATCATTTTGGACGAACCTACTGCTGCACTTGGCGTGGCAGAGACTGCGCGTGTTGAGCAAATTATCCAAGGCCTCAAAGCGCGTGGTATTCCGCTCATCATCATCAGCCACAACCTGCGTCAAGTGTTTGATTTGGCTGACCGCATTTACGTGTTCCGCCAAGGCCGCATCATTTGCAACCGCTTGACCAGCCAAACCAACCCACAAGAAATTGTCGGTTTGATCACTGGAGCGATTGACCCTGCAAGCTTGGCTCCTGAGCACGCCAAAATCACAGAAAAAAACCTAGAAAACCTACAAGTAGAGACCGTTTAAATGTTAAAAGGAATTGATCCCATTTTGTCCCCTGAATTGTTGATGCACTTGTCTGCGATGGGGCATGGCGAATGGGTCGCCGTTGTTGACGCAAACTTCACGGCTAACTATCTGGCGCAAGGTAAACCAGTGGTACGTCTGCCTGGCATCTCCCTAGAGCGTACGAGTCAAGCTGTTTTGTCAGTTTTCCCACTAGATTCAGCCGTCGTTCAGCCTGCAGCATATATGAAGGTATGCGATATGCCAAATAGCCACCGCACAGACGCGCAAAACGCCGTTGTGAAGCTATTAGCCAAAGAAGGTGTTAAGCTTGAGCAGATTGAACCTGTTGAGCGATTTGCCTTTTATGACAAAGTCAAAACCGCCAGCTTGATTGTTCAATGTGGCGAAGGCACCGCCTACGGAAATGCCATGTTTTGCAAAGGTGTGATTTTGGTTTGAGCTCCCCCAATACTGCTTTTAATACTGCTGATACTGCCGACATCGTAACGACATCCCCGACTATCTATCGTGATGCGCGCATGATGCGCGGCTCCAACCACAATGGGATGCGCCAGTTCAATGAGCGCATTGTGCTGCAAACTATTCGCCACCACGGTGCGATTGCCAAGGCGGACATCGCACGCCTGACGCAGCTCTCCACGCAAACCGTCTCCATCATCGTCAACCGCTTAGAAGGTGACGATTTACTCATCAAGCAAGACCGCGTGCGTGGCAAAATTGGCCAGCCTTCCGTGCCGCTGTCGCTCAACCCAAATGGCGCATTTAGCCTAGGGCTACAAGTTGGGCGACGCAGTTTGGAAGTGGTGGTGACCGACTTTTTGGGCAACACACGCCACCAGTTGCAGTTCAGCTACCCCTATCCCGACCCTGAAGTTGTGCTGCCCAATATCAAGCAAGCCTTGGCGCAAATCAAGCAAACCATGGGTGCAGATTGGGATCGCACCGTTGGTATTGGCTTAACCGCTCCCTTGTCTATGCACAAATGGTCTAACCTGCTGGGTGACTCGTCTGAGCAAAGCGCACAAACCTTAAAAAGCTGGGAGCATTTTGACTTATTGAGCGCTGTTCAGGCATTGACCCATTTGCCCGTTGAATTCGCCAAAGACACTACCAGCGCCTGTATGGCCGAAATGCTGCAAGGTCATGGTTTGTCGGTCAACAACTTCTTGTACGTGTTTGTGGGCACATTTGTAGGCGGTGGTCTGGTCGTCGCTGGCCACATCATGGCGGGGCAAAATGGCAATGCGGGGGCGATTGGCTCTTTACCGACCGGCTTAGCTACTGGTTTAGCTGCAGGTTCTACTGGCAAAGACGGCCAGCCCGCGCAATTGCTTCAACTCGCATCCGGTTGGCAACTTGAGCAAGCGTTGGAAAAAGCTGGTTTTGACCCACTGCTGGTACACCAAGACAGCATCATGGATGTGCAATATGCAGACATCACCGCGCCATGGTTGGCTCAAGCCAGCTTGGCTTTAGCGATGACGATTACAAGCGCCACAGCCTTGTTAGATTTAGATGCTGCTGTGATTGACGGCTCTTTGGGCTCAACCTTGATTACCGCTTTGATCAAAGCCACGCGTGACAAGCTCAAACTTTACAACTTAGAGGGTTTGCAGCCACCAGCCGTGATGTCTGGCGTGGTTGGCAGCCATGCGCGGGCGATAGGTGGGGCACTTTTGCCGCTGCACACTCAGTTTTTCCCATTGAAAGACATTTTCTTGAAGCAAGACTTGGTTTGAAAAACCAATATTCCCATGAAAATTTACCTAGACTCCGCCCAAGTCAGCACTTGGAAACTCCCCGTTGGTAGTCCTGCCATCCAAGGCGTCACCACCAATCCCAGCTTGGTCTTCCAAGCCGGTTTGCCAGTCAATTTAGCCACCTATTTGCAACTCATCCAGGCTGCTGGTGACCACGGCTTTGCTGAGCTGATGCTGCAACTACCGACCAACGACGCCACTTTAGCCCTGCAATGGCTAGACCAGCTGCGAACCGCCGCTGAAAACGCCAACGTTCGCCTGACCATCAAACTACCCTGCCACCCAGATTGGCTGCCGACTATTTCAGCAGTCCAAGCCAAAGGTCAGGCGATTTTGCTAACTGGTTTGTCCAACCCTGTGCAGTTACTGTGGGCCCAATCCCTCAAAGCCGCCTTTGTCGCCCCCTATGTGGGCAGACTGGTTGCCGATGGTCGCGATGTTTGGCCGTTCATGCAAGCCTGCGTCGCTGTTCAAAATGAGATGATTGAGACGTCACAAGGTATTAAAAAAGGCCCCGCCCTGCTGGCCGCAAGCATCAAATCGCCCGAAGTTTTGACCCGTTTGATAGCCACTGGCGCTGCCGCCGTCACCTTGCCACCCGCCAGCTTGGTCGCTTGGTCGGGTGACGCATTGACTGAGGCGGCGATGGATCAGTTTGAGCTGGATACGTCCAAAAGCTTGCAAACCACTCCCTAAAACCAAGAAAATACGGCAAATTACACCAAAATACGCCATTATCCAGCGTATTTACTGCCTAAGCAGCTATGAAAATAATAGCAATTATTTTGAATCTGGTCGATACAGCCAAGGCGTTGGCGAGCCCGTGGCGCGACGTGGAAGGTTAGCGTCACGATGCGCCAAGTACCAGACTAACCAGTCTGGCAAATCGGTGGTGTCTACTTTGGTTTGCTCGGCATTGTAAAACTGGGATGGCGGATAGCCATAGCAGCGGGTCCAAACTTTTGAGAAATGCGCGGAGTCGACAAAACCCGAGGCAATGGCAATTTCTGTCAGCATGCGGTCTGTTCCCAAAAAACTGGTGGCTGCGCGAATTTTGCATGATAGTGCATAGCGTCTGAGCGGCAAACCCAGCCCGTTGGAAAAAAGTCTGGAGGCGTGGTGAGCTGACATACCCAACTTGGTGGCCAAGGTATCGAGGTCAGCCGTTGGCGTTTCGGCCAACATATACATGAGCTGTTTGACGCGGCGATCTAGTGCTTGCGGCGCTGGAAACTGCTTTGCCACCTCATCAATGGCTTTGTGTGCAGCACGGTCTAACTCTGAACCACTCAGCACGCCTTTTTCAAACCCAGTAGCCATGCTCATAAAAATAGGGCAATGCTCTGCCTTAAGCGCTTGCACGCCAGGTGTTTGTAAACTGTGAAAATACCGATATTGAGGGTGGCTGGGCTCCATATCTATGAGCACGACAGACTGGTTCATGGCTCTCACCGTCTTCAAAACCATGGGTTTGATTGCCAGCACATGGGCTTCAACTGTATGCCCATCGCATTCCACCCGCAGGGGCGCGGAACCTGTTGTACACAGAATCGTTGCAGCATGACGATGCGTTGTGTTTTCTAGCCCGGCGCAGGCAAAAACGGCAGCATCACCCAAGGGTCGCAAACGTGCCACGCCACGCATGCGAGCCATTGTTGCATTTTCAAGGCGTTGCATGGGTGGCGACCTCATCACTTAAGCCCGTTGACAACCTCACCAATGCACCTTGACGCACAACGTCGAAAGCCAAAATACTCACACTTGTCAAAGCAACCATATTGGTTTCGTCAACAAGTGTCTGACCAGGCAGCTCCAGCGAGTAAATCGTGTCGCCCGCTTTAAGCCCTGCGCGCTCGTGTTGGCTGCCGGCTAGGACTGATTCCACCAAAAATCCACCTCGTGGTTCGGCTAGCAAAACAACGTTATCAAGAAAAGCACGCGCTTTCAAAGGGTGGTGCGCAGCGAGTTGAATGGGGTCAATCGCCGCATTGCGCGTACGGGGATCGGGCGATTGGTCGTCATAAAATTCTTCGGCTTGCGCAAGCCGGCTCCAAATCGATGCTTGATTGGACGCGCTGGTAGAGACAGAAGCTTGATCTGCTGACTGATCTACTGGCTTTTGCTGCTGGGGTTGCGCTGTTTGATCAGTCGCAGCATGGACAGCAGTCTCAGCTAATTTATCTGTTGATTGTGGCCATGCCCACCAAGCCAAGCTAGCAAGAGTCAAACTAGCGACCCATCCGGCGTGCTTAGGCATCCAATGCAACCGCGCAACAACGGGCCTGTGCCGCTGACTCACAGTGGTCTGCGTGTTCAAATTGTATCGCGCCATCTTCAAGACTTCCTCATGGGCAAATAGTTGCAAACGAGATGGGGCAGCACTTTGCAGAGCCACCCGCTGTAGGAAAATTAAATCGATTAAGGCGTCACAAAAGTCTTCAGCCAGTCCATCGTGGCGATAACACCCCATTGGTTGTTGCCCGACTTATAGTAAGGGTCTACGGCTAAGCCAGAGCATTGTATGCCTATCACACCTAAATTACCCATAAAGCAGTGGTCTGCATTCAAGTCAGCCACCTCACGGTCTTTCACGATGTACCAGCCGCTACCATTATTTCTAAAACAAGATTGTTGACCAGCGCATTTGAGTCCTGTCACCAACTCAGCCTGCGAACGGGCGACGGATTCCGTGCCGCCTACAAACATATCGTTTTCGCCGTTGATGATTCGCAGGCGGTCACCCGTTTGGGTGTGTTTGCCATCCGCCATACAAGATGACAGGTTGTAAGCGGCAGTGTAAGTTGAACCTGTGCCCTGCCCCATTGAGGCACGCACGCGACTGTCGAAGTTCTTAGATAGCACTGAAATGATGGAACCTTGGCTCAAACCACCCGTCACAATGCCCTTGGAGCAATCTGCCTTGGCTCGGGAGCAAATCTTAGCAATGGCACTTGAAGTGCTTGCTGCATTGAAAATACCTTTGGCACGACCACTGATGGTAGAGCAGCTGCCAAAAGAACCGTTCGCGTACTCAACTGTAGCAGCCACCATGCCGCGTGCGGCAGCGGCATCAACAGCAGCCTGCGCCCAGTTGCCGTTGTAAGGCTCACCTGTACCGCCAATATGAATATAAACAGGGTATTTACCCGCAGCGCTGGGCTCTTTACCTGCAATATTGTAGGTGCTGCCATTTCTGTAGGTCGTTGTGAAACTGGTTTGTGCTTGGATGGCGTTGGCCCACAAGAGCGATGTTGCTACAACTAAAACAGGCATGCAACGCGCCAGCAAACGACGAAGGACAGGTGAAAGTGAGTGATTAAGTGTGTTCACGGAAACTCCTATGGATGATTTTTTGCTTTGGAATCCGATCTCGCTTGGTCTGAATAGAACAGAACTGGTCTGAACCAACTCACATAAAGCGGTATCGAATGCGCAAAGTTTATGGAGCAGCTTATGAAAGCACTTGTACCGACAGTCCATGGAGCTAAGGAGTTTCCCCAAGCCCAGAGTAAATCTGGCTTGGGGGATGGGCTGGCATGCAAATCGATGCCCCTAGCACATCAAAGTTTTTATTTTCACCCAATGTGAATATAAAAATCGCACATATTCAGCGTATTTACTGCCTAATAAGCTATTAAATTGATAGCAATTTTACTTCCGCTATAATCAGCATTGACGGGCCTTCCCACATGGGGAAGCGGCCAACCGGGTCAGGTGGGGAACCAAGCAGCCCTAACTGTGGAGCCAGTGCTGGGGTCAAGGCTCGTCAACTTCTTTTTTTCGATATTACTTCCCACCCCTAATTTTCGCCATCAGCTGCTCATTGCCAGCTTTGGCTTCGGCCACCACTTTTGCGACCATAGGACGCTCTTTCATGGCTTTGAGGTAGTCGCGCACTGGTAAATCCGCAAACAGGTCTTCTAGCAGCACCAATTTGCCCACACCCGCAATGGCGGGGAAATGGTTAATTGCAGCGCAATCTGCCAGTGTGAAGGTGTCGCCAGCGATGTACGGGCCAAATTTAGCTAATTTTGCGAAGCCTGCGATGCCTTTTTTCAGCGTTTTACGCACTTGCTCAACTTTTTCAGGTGCAGCTGGCGGTGCGCCGAAATAGGCGGGGCCAAACAGCTCGCGGGCGACCAGTTCCATGTGTTGGCGGCGGCAAACGGGTCTTTGGGCATCAGCGGTTTTTGCGGATAAACAGACTCGATATATTCACTGCACACGCTGGATTCGACAATCACGCCCTGCTCGGTTTGAAAAAACGGCACTTTACCTAAAGGCGAACGCTCGGACAAAGCTGGGTTGTCTCGCAAACCCGTCCAAACCAATTCTTCTTCAAAAGCCACGCCTTTTTCAAGTAGCTGAAGCTTGACCTTGTTGTAGTAATTGCTGCCCGCAAAGCCGCAGAG
>JBEGUP010000071.1:0-9018 GCA_041178825.1 Pseudomonadota bacterium
ATGCAGATGACAATGCAAACGCGAAGCTTGAAAATGCAGAACCGTCCGGGTTGTCTGGTTTATTCAATCCCGAGGACAAAGTAGAACCTTCTTTGCATGTGCAATTGAGCGAGAATTTGAGAGAAAATTCAAGAGAAAATTTGCCAGTCGAACCAGAGTTTGATGCCGCGCAGTTTGATGCTGAATTGGCTGACTTGCCGGTTCCTGAAAAAAAGCCATCACTTGATCCTTTGATTGACGTCATAACGACGATAGATTTAGACGCACCGCTGTCTGGTGACGCTATTTTGGCGGCTATGCCTGTGACCAGGCGCGTGGGTAGCAAGCCTTTTGCTGTAGAAGGTTTGCGCGAAGATGGACCTGATTGGGAAATGCCTAGACCTGGGCAGCGCTATACATCGTTGCAAGCTGGTGTGCAATTGGCAAATAGAACAGGTGCGCTGAACGATATTGAATATTCGACGCTGTGGGTGGTGATCCAGAATTCCCTGAAATGCACGAAGAAGTTGCTAGAGCGCGTGAACTGGATGCTTTTGCAGCAGCGCATGATGCGCAATTGCGATTCGTCTTACGAGCCGTTGGCGTTGCTTGGAGCACGGGTTATGTGGCACAAAATGCAGCACGCATCGGTTTTGTGGCCGGCGCATTGCCAGGTCGTATGGTGTTGCCCAACCCAATTGCTAGCTTGCCACAACTCATAACCTTGACGTTTGATTCTCAGGCTGCAATGGCTGAAGATGCATCGCAATCTGCTATTCGTGAGTTGACTTTGAGTTTGGAAGTGTCCCATGTTGCGCGCACTGAACGACCGTTTGCACGCATGCGCGAGTGTGCCAATACGTTAGCAACTGCCATGGAGGGGCGTTTGTGCGATGACCAAGGTCATCTCATGAGTGAGCCTGCACTTGATAGTTTGGCTGTCGATATTGAGCGTTTGTACGATGCTTTGGATGAGCGAGATTTAAGCGCAGGTTCTATGCTTGCTCGTCGTTTGTTTTCTTGATATGAACTCTCAAGCTTCATTGCCGATGTTCGGGACCTTAGAAAAAAACGATCATCAAAAGGCTGAATTTCAAGAGCGAGTCAGAGCGTTGCACATTGCTTTACATCAGAATGCGCACAGCTACTATGTGCTTGATGAACCTAGTATTCCAGATGCAGAATACGACAAATTGTTTGCTGAGCTGCAAAGCTTAGAGGAAGCTCATCCCGAACTACGCACATCTGATTCGCCGACGCAGCGCGTGGGTGGCAAACCTATGCCGGAATTTGCAACAGTGCGTCATGCGATGCCTATGCTGAGTATCCGAACTGAAACTGATACCGAAGCCAGTGGCGCTGAGAGCTTTGATGCGCGTATTCGCAAAGATCTAAGTTTGCAAGAGGGCGATGCCACCATCGAATACGTCGCTGAACTTAAATTTGATGGTCTTGCCATGAGCTTGCGGTATGAACAGGGAGTACTCGTTCAGGCTGCAACGCGTGGTGATGGTGAATTTGGCGAAGATGTCACGCACAACATTCGTACGATTGGTCAAATCCCCTTAAAGTTGCCAGAAACAGCACCAGACGTTCTTGAAGTTCGTGGCGAAGTGTACATGCGACGCGATGATTTTGAGCGTTTGAATGAACGCCAGCGAGCCAAAATCGCAGCAGGAACCAAGGGCGAAAAAACCTTTGTCAATCCGCGTAATGCGGCTGCAGGCGCAGTCCGTCAGCTTGACCCAGGCATCGCAGCGCAACGACCTTTAAGTTTCTTTGCTTATGGCGCTGGGGAGGTTAGTGATGTGAGCTGGGTGACGCATTATGATCTTCTGAAAACGTTGAAAAACTTAGGATTTCCCGTTGCAGCCGAAATAAATATCGCCAAAGGTGCTACTGAATTAATAGCGTATCATCAAAAAATTGGTAAACTCAGAGATACTCTGCCGTTTGATATTGATGGCGTGGTCTACAAAGTAAATAGCCTAGCTCTGCAGCAGCAACTTGGTTTTGTCAGCCGCGAGCCCCGCTGGGCAGTGGCACACAAATACCCTGCGCAAGAGCAATTAACAACCGTTTTGGCGATTGAAGTGCAAGTGGGTAGGACGGGTAAGCTAACACCAGTTGCAAAGCTGGCTCCCGTGTTTGTAGGCGGCGTCACCGTCACCAATGCAACACTCCACAATGAAGATGAAGCGCGTCGAAAAGATGTACGTGTAGGCGATACGGTGGTTGTGCGACGTGCAGGGGACGTCATCCCCGAAGTTGTGTCGGTTCTATTGGAAAAACGCCAGCAGGATGCGCCTATTTTCACCATGCCGCATGTGTGCCCTGTGTGTGATAGTGCGGCAGTCCGCGAAGAAGGCGAGGCTGATTACCGCTGTACCGGTGGGCTGTTTTGCAGCGCACAGCGTAAGCAGGCTATTTTGCATTTTGCCCAAAAACGTGCGGTTGAGGTGGATGGTTTGGGTGACAAACTGGTTGACCAAATGGTTGAGGCTGGCATTGTTCGCACCCTGCCCGATTTGTATAAATTGGGTTTGACGGCATTGTCTGAATTAGATCGCATGGCTGAAAAGTCGGCACAGAATATACTTATTGCGCTACAAAATTCAAAGCAAACAACGCTGCCGAGATTTCTCTATGGACTCGGTATACGGCACGTTGGTGAAGCAACCGCAAAAGCCTTAGTGAAACACTTTGGTAAGTTAGACGCCATCATGGATGCACCATTGGAGCAGCTGACACAAGTGGCTGATGTGGGTCCGATTGTTGCTTTGAGTCTGCGCACATTTTTCGACCAAGCGCACAACCGCGAAGTTGTCGAACAGCTACGTGCTTGCGGTGTTATTTGGATTGAGGGCGAGCCATCGCCTGCTGCCTTACTGGCTTTGTCAGGCAAAACATTTGTGATTACGGGGACGTTGCCAACCTTGGGACGTGAAGAGTTAAAAGAAAAGTTAGAAGCAGCTGGCGCTAAGGTTGCGGGCAGCGTGAGCAAGAAAACACATTATCTTGTTGCAGGTAGTGATGCCGGCAGTAAGTTGGACAAAGCACGCGAGCTTGATATTCCCATACTGGATGAAGCTGGGGCACTGGCCTTGCTGATTGACACGACTGCGGGAGGTGATGTATGACTGTGCGTGAGATTTTGAAAATGGGTGACCCACGTTTGCTGCGCATTGCACCACCAATAACCCAGTTTGACACGGATCAATTGCATTTGCTCATTACTGACATGCTGGACACCATGGCGGCTGCCAACGGCGCTGGCTTGGCTGCCCCACAGATTGGCGTTGATCGGCAACTGGTTATTTTTGGTACCGATTCTGTTAACCCTCGGTACCCTGACGCACCTATCATTCCCCGTACTGTGCTGATCAACCCGGTAATCACAGCCTTAGATGCGGATGTGGAAAACGGATGGGAAGGCTGTTTGTCTGTGCCCGGCATGCGTGGCCTTGTACCGCGCCATGCGCGTATTCGCTACACAGGTTTTGACCAATATGGCGATGCCATTGACCGCACAGTAGATGGCTTTCACGCCCGCGTGGTGCAGCATGAATGTGACCACTTGGTGGGTATGTTGTACCCTATGCGGATGATTGACTTCACGCAGTTTGGTTTTACCAAGGTGTTGTTTCCGGAGCTAGATGCTTCGGATGATGATTAATTCGAGAATATCAATTTTGGCGCTTGTGGATTCTCGCCTTTGCGAGAATGACGGCACTCTGGGATTTTTTTAGTTCGCGATAGCGTCTAACAACTCAGTTTCAATTTCAATCTGTGCCTTGTTGTGCTGTAAGGCGGCACCAGCTATCAAAAACGTATCCTCAACGCGTTCACCTAATGTGGTGACTTTTGCAAGCTGTAAATTGAGTTTGTGCTTTGCTAAAACCCGTGCTACGCAATAAAGCAAACCTGCGCGGTCACTGGCAGAAATATTCAGCAACCAGCGCTGTGCTTTTTCATCAGGTTTTAAGTCAACACGCGGCGTGATGGGGAAGCTTTTCACACGACGCGAAACTCTGCCGCGCATAGGCTGCGGTAGCACACCCTGCGCTTCAATAGTGCGTGTCAGCTCGGCTTCTACCATGCTGGTGAGTTCGCGGTAATGCTCTGGTAGCGTTGCGGTGATGATTTGAAAGGTATCAAGCGCGTGGCCATCGTTCGCGGTATGCACTTTGGCATCCAAAATACTGAAACCCGCTTGGTCAAAATACCCGCAAATACGGGCAAATAAATCGCTTTGGTCAGGCGTGTAAACCACCACTTGCAAGCCCTCGCCCAAGGGTGATGCGCGGGCGCGAACGATAGGTTTATCGCTACCCACTAGCCGCGATAACTGCCGCGCGTGCCAAGCAATGTCCTGCGCATCGTGGCGCATGAAATAACTCACATCCAGCGTGTCCCACAGCGCTTTGTGGCCTTCAAATGGTTCTGCGTGCAGTGCTAGCGTGACCAAAGCTTCGTTTTTACGCGCTTGCGCCTCGGCATCCGCATCAGGGGCGCGGCCGCCCAGCGTGCGTAGCGTCATGCGGTAGGCGTCTTCTAAGAGCTTACCTTTCCACGCGTTCCAAACTTTAGGCGATGTACCACGAATATCTGCGACCGTCAGCAAATACAGTGCCGTTAAATTGCGCTCATTGCCCACGCGTTTGGCGAAGCTGGCCACCACATCAGGGTCGCTCATATCTTCTTTTTGCGCGATGTGGCTCATGGTCAGATGTTCAGAGACCAAAAATTCGATCAGTTTTGCATCTGCCTTTTCAATGCGGTGCAGCTTGCAGAATTTACGTACTTCAAGCCGACCCAGCTGCGAGTGGTCGCCGCCACGGCCTTTAGCAATATCGTGAAACAGCGCCGCTGCGTACAAAATCCAAGGCTTGTCCCACCCTGCAGCCAGTTGTGAGCAAAAAGGATACTCATGCGCGTGCTCGGCGATGAAGAAGCGGCGCATGTTGCGCAGCACCATCAAAATATGCTGGTCCACCGTGTAGACGTGAAACAAGTCATGCTGCATTTGCCCCACTATTTTGCGAAACACCCACAGGTAACGCCCCAAAACAGACGTTTGATTCATTAACCGCAGTGCATGTGTCAAGCCATCCTTTTCTTGCAAAATCTGCATGAAAGTGGCTTGGTTGACAGGGTCTTTACGATACGCCGTGTCCATCACATGTCTAGCATTGAACAAAGCGCGCAATGTGCGGGCGGACAAACCTTTTAAGCCATGTGTGGTTTGATATAGCAAAAACGTTTGCAAAATAGCGTGTGGATGCTGTGTGTAAACATCATCGCTGAGCACTTCAACCATGCCAGCTTTTTCACCAAAATAAGTGTTGATAGGGCGAATCTCTTGAGCGCCATGATTTAAGCTCTCTTGAATACGCTCTTCAATATTTAGCAACAAAATCTGGTTCAACTGCGTGACAGCTTTGGCCGCCCAGTAGTAGCGGCGCATGAGTTGCTCGCTGGCGCGGACGAAGAGACGTTTTGCCGACGAGCCCGTCGATTTAATTTTAGGCAAAACAGCCCCCCCGGGGGACAGCGCAGCAGATGAGGTCGCAAGCGTGGGGGTATGGGTAACGTAGTTAAAAGACTCAGCTACAGCGGTTTGCAAGTCAAAAACTAGACGATCTTCACGCCGATTTGCGATGACATGCAAGCGTGCGCGAATCAGATTAATCAATGCGACATTGCGCTTGATTTGCGAAATTTCAAAGGCTGTTGCCAAACCATTGCGCGCCAAATCGTCCCAGTTTTTACCCAAATTAGCTGCATTTGCCACCCAAAGAATGATTTGCAGATCACGCAAACCACCGGGTGATTCTTTGCAATTCGGTTCAAGCGAGTAGGGGGTGTCTTCAAACTTGTGGTGTCGTTGACGCATTTCTAGCGTTTTTGCGACGAAAAAAGCCTTGACGTCCATGCTTTGCCTGAATTCCGACTCAAACCGCATATACAGCGTTTTGTTACCCACAATCAGTCGTGCTTCTAGCAGGCTGGTCTGCACCGTCACATCACTCTTTGCTTGAGCGACGCAATCGGCCACATTACGAACGGAAGAGCCAATCTCTAAGCCAGCATCCCAGCAGCTGCTGATGAAGGTTTCAATCCGTGTTTTGACTTCAACATCCGTTTCAGGAAGCACGCCATCAGGCAGGAGTAAGAGTACATCGATGTCTGAGTGTGGAAAAAGCTCCGCTCTGCCAAATCCACCTACCGCTAAGAGGGCATAGTCGTTAGGAAATGCAGCGATTTCCCAAAGTGATTTCAACGTCTCGTCGGCAATATTCGAGAGTTTTAGCAAATGACCGTTGATGCCGCGTGTGGAGGCACCTGTCTGCAGTAAAGCGTCTAAAACAACACGCTTTTTCTTTTGAAGAATATCTCTTGAATTGAACATTTAGCCGGCGTATTTGTTGCCTTAGTAGCTATAAAAAATATAGCATAAATTAGATATTACTGAATGAAAGCTGGCGGCGGTGGACTGCCGGCTGACAGTGTCAACACTTCATAACCCGTTGGTGTGACCAAAATTGTATGCTCCCACTGGGCAGATAAGGAACGGTCTTTGGTCACAATCGTCCAGCCGTCTTTTTCAGGACCATCCTTGATCTCTTTTTTGCCTAAATTAATCATGGGTTCAATCGTGAATGTCATACCCACTTTCAGCTCCTCTAGCGTGCCAGGCTTGCCATAATGCAGCACTTGTGGCTCTTCATGGAAGATGCGGCCAATACCGTGTCCGCAAAACTCGCGTACCACGCTAAAACCATTGCTTTCAGCAAATTTTTGAATGGCTGCACCAATATCGCCTAATCTTGCACCAGGTTTAACCTGCGCAATGCCTATCCACATGGCTTCATAGGTCAGTACGCTGAGGCGTTTTGCCGCAATCGACACCTCACCCACATGAAACATGCGACTGGTGTCGCCGTGCCAGCCTTCTTTGATAACGGTGACATCGATGTTGACGGTATCGCCTTTTTTGAGTGGTTTGTCGTTAGGAATGCCGTGGCAAACTTGGTGATTGACTGATGTGCAAATCGATTTGGGGTACGGAATATCACCGCCACCTGTGTAGTTCAGCGGGGCAGGGATAGCGCCTTGCACCTGGGTGATGTAGTCGTGTGCTAATTTGTCAATTGCGTTTGTCGTCACGCCCGGTATCACGAACGGGGTCAAATAATCCAGCACCTCGGAAGCCAACTTACCCGCCACGCGCATGCCCGCAATGCCTTGTTCATCTTTGTATGTAATCGTCATGCCCGTATTATCCCACCGACGCTGGCTTAATCACGCTGGCATAGTTTCAGTACGCGAACTTTTCTGGTGCAGCTGTCGAGCTAGAAGCCGCTGCACGGCGACGTGGTGTGACGCTTAATTGCATTTTTACCTGCGCAGGCGCGGCACTCAACGCGGTTTGCACAGGTTTTAAGTCAACAAATTGGGCGGCATGCCAGACTTTGACTGTGGCTGCACCGTCGGGCAAGTCCGTGAATGTGGCCACACCATTGGCATCGGTTTTAACCGCCCACGGCGTGTCGCTGACCACCACATGGCCAACCATAGACCCATGTAGGTGACAACCCAAGAGCACAACCCCCGCGCTGTCCAGGGACACGGTGCTCGATTTGCCAGCAACGCCTACCGTTTTTCCACCCAATCTCAGCACAAAGCCGTTTTCATCGTTGCCGCTGAATTGCGCTGCACCCGCTGCTGAGCCTCGCACATGGTGGTCCCCACCCGGACGTACGATGGTGACTGCGGGGATGAACTGCATGCTGGCCTGCGAAATCGTCGCAGCCATAGGTAGCAGCATTTTGGGTGATGACACGCTGCTGGTGACCACCATCACCACTGCATCTGGCGTGGGTTTGCCATCTTTGTCTACAATATTGACTGATAAACTGGCGGCGTAGCTAAATGTGCTTGTAGCTACCATAAATATTGCCTGAGCAGCTATGTTTTTGATAGTAAATGAAGACGTAAGACGATTCAATGAACGCATGTGCAGACCTTTAAAAGTGGTTTTCATATATATGATACGCAGAAGATAGCTATTTAGATGCGGAACAAGTTTAAAGCCAACTATCGACCGAGGTCAAAATTTGTGCCAAAGCATTCTCGGAATCGCAGGCCACCACTTGACGCTGCGGCATAGATCGCAGCCAAGTCAGCTGGCGTTTGCACAGCTGCCTGGTTGCAGCAATGCCTTTTTCACGCAATTCAAAACTTGTCTTTTTATCCAGCTCGGCGTCTTGGACGGCATCTAACGCTTCCCACATTTGGCGATAGCCTACGCAGCGGATAGAGGGCGTATCCAACTGCAAATCGCCACGTGCTCGCAGGTCACGGACTTCTTGCTCAAACCCGTCTTGCAACATCACATCAAAACGCTGCGCGATACGTTGGTGTAGCCAGACACGGTCATTTGGTTCGAGTGATATAAAAAGTAAATTTTTTGTGTTAAATTGGTCTTTGGACAGCGTATTTTCTGCCTTAGAAGCTATATTATTTATAGCAATATCAGTTGTGTTTAGGCGCTTGTGAAAGGATGACATGGGCTGCCCAGAGAGGCGATACACCTCCAAAGCGCGCTGAATGCGCTGTGCATCGTTGGGCTGCAAACGACCTGCCGTAATTGGGTCAAGTTCGGCTAAATTGCCATGCATGGCTGGCCAGCCGATCTGTGCCGCTTCCAACTCTAATTCTGCTCGAATCTCTGCATTCGCCGTAGGCATGTCATCCAAACCATCAAATAGCGCTTTGAAATACAGCATCGTGCCGCCTACTAATAGCGGCAAATGACCACGGGCGTTGATTTCTGCTGTCAACCTCGTCGCATCCTTGGTAAATTCAGCGGCAGAGTAGGGCTGCAACGGATCGCGTATGTCAATCAAATGGTGCGGCACTGCGGCTAATTCTGCCAGGCTGGGTTTTGCAGTGCCAATGTCCATGCCGCTGTAGACCAAGGCGGAATCTACACTGATGATTTCAACATGAGTTTTTCCCGCTAAGTGTGCTGCA
>JBEGUP010000072.1:0-7353 GCA_041178825.1 Pseudomonadota bacterium
GGCGCAATCCACAAAACGTTACCAGTTTTGCGCATGCCCAAACCTTTGGCTTGCAAAATAATATCAAGAGCTTGATCCCACGGCACATCTTTCAAGCGTAAAGTAACCGCACCAGAAACTGAATCTGAAGTGATGATGTTGAAATTCGTGAAGTCAGCTATGACTTGGAGCAAGGAACGAATCTCGATATTTTGAAAATTCAACGACAGTTTCTCTCCGTTAAAGCCTACACCTTGCGTTAGTTTTGCAGGGTCGACCTTCTGAGCACGTACTTCAATGACAAATTGGTTATCACTTTGATAGGCTGAATGTTCCCAAGTCCCTTTTGGCTCAATAACCATGCGAACACGGTCGCCAGTTTGGAATGTAGAAATGGCTTGAACTGGTGTACCAAAGTCAGTTACATCTAAACGACGGCGCAAACCTTCTGGCATGCTCGTTTTCAAAAACTCAACGACCAAATTTTGACCTTGTTGGCGAATATCAACACCCACTTGGTTGTTCGCAAGATCAACCACGATTCGTCCAGAATTGTCTGCGCCGCGACGGAAATCAACATCCTTCAACGCTAGAGTCGCATTGTTTAGATTTTCTGCAAAAGTTGCCACTGGTTTATCGGTAGCTGAAGCAGCGACTGGATCTAAAAATATCAACACAGACTTGCCAGAAAGCTGGGTTTTATAGGTAACTGACTGCTTTAAGTTCAAGACAAAGCGTGTCCGCTCTCCCGCCTGAATCACATTCGCAGATTTGACATTTCCTTGATTGATGCCAATCGCAGACTGAATCGAGCCACTTCCAACATTAGGCAAATCAAGTACGACACGCGCTGGTGTTTGAATTGAAAATCCATTCGGCAAAGCCGGCAAAGCCTGTGTCAAATCAATCTTAATAACCTCAACACCCGCTTGGGTTGAGGTTGTTACGGCTTCAATGACGTTCTGAGCAAGAGCGCCAACAGCCGCAAAGCTTAATGTTAAAGCAGCAGAGCTTTTTCTCAAACAAGAAATTAACATGCTACGCTTTGCAGGAGCTAGTCTAGCAATTTGCATCGGAATACTCATAGGTAAAAGTTTGTTTTTCATTTTTCTTTCGCTTGCAATTGCAAGTTCACTTTTCGTTCAATCCACTCGCCAGATGCATCTTGCGCAATTTCTCTTAAAACAATTTCCGAGTCCGAGATTTTAGTAATCCGACCATAGTTTTGCCCGACATAATTTCCTACTTTAGCTTGATAAAGTAATTTCTCAACTTTGAGCAATACAACAGGTGAATTCTTTTTGTTTAGAGTACCTACCATCGCAACGGCATCCAACGGAAAGCTTTCTAAAGCCTCTTTACGACGAGCCAGCTCAGGAGAAATAAGAGCCAATTTTTCGGCTGATTGCGAAGAGTCTTTGCGAAGTGCTTGCAACAATTTTTGATTGTTAAATGGCTCCATCGCACCCTGTTGCGTGTAAGCCTGTGGAACAAATTTCTTAGGTGCGACGATAGGTGTCACCTTAGCCGGTGTATTGCCTTTTTGCTCAACCATCCATTGCTTGAGTTCAGCATCCTTGGAGCTGAGACACCCGCTAAGTAGTAGAACACTCATCAATGTGCTCGACAAAGTCAACATTGGCATGATGTTTTTTGTTCTCCACATCATTTTTTGGCTCCAGCAGCTTTGTCTTTTGCTTTGCGTTGTTCCGCTATTTCATCAACATCCAAATATCTGAAAGTTTTGGCAGTCGACTCCATCGTTAAGACACCGTCTTTTCCTGTAACTGGCGAAAGTGACAAATTGTTTAGTGTGACAATACGAGATAAATTTGCAACATCAGCAACAAAAGAACCGATGTCATGATAGGTACCAGTTACTTTGACAGCGATGGGGAGCTCAGCGTAATACTCTTTGACATTGACTTGACCAGGTCTAAATAATTCGAATTGCAGACTGCGACCAAGTCCTGCTTGGTTGATATCAGACAATAGCGCATCCATTTCTGCTTTGCTAGGCAATTGTTTTTCCAATTGCGTGACATATTGCAAAACTTGCTCACGCTGCTTCTTCAGTGCCTCTAAATTAACTGATTGCGCCAATTTGCTTGTGTATTCAGTTCGCAATGTAACTTCTTTACCCTCTTCTGCGGTCAATTCTTCATTCGAACTGCTCAGCCAGAAATACCAGAGCAAGCCCAACACAAGCAAGGCAACCACAAAATACGACAAATAGCGTGGAAACGCGGGCCAGGATCCAGGGTCATCCTTATTTAAACCTTGAAATTGGCTGGAAATATTCCTGCCAATTTGGGCTAAATCAATATTTTTAGCAGATTTGATTGACATAGTCTTACTGATCAAGATTTCACAGGTACAGCAGCAGCTGAAGAAGGAGTTGCGGAAGCCGCAGCAGCTGGAGTTACCGGCTTCTTGTCTTCTACAATTTTCTTAAGCTGAACTCTGATAACAAAATTTGAAACTCGCCGTTGATCTTTAGGAGTTAATGCCGTGGTACCTGCGACAATTTCTACCAATTCAGGCTTGGTGATATACGGGTTATCGCCAGATAAATTTCTTAAAAACTCAGCAACCCGCTCGTTTGACTGTGCAACACCCGTCAAAGATACAAGAGCAGCTTCTTGCTTCAAATTTTTGACGAATACACCGTCCGGCACTTGTTTGACGATCTCATTCATGAGATGTACAGGCAAATTGCGTTCAGTTTGCAAATCTTCAACCGCCTCTTGCCGAGATCGCAGCCCTGAAATCTCTTTTTGCAAAGTTGCTACTTCTTTGATTTGTACATCCAATCGCGCATTTTCAGAGCGAAGGACGGTGTTTCTGGCTTGTTGCTCAGTAATTTGCACTTGATACAGCACGTAAACCACGCCTGCAAGCAAACAACCCAGAATAGCTGAAGCAGCTAAAGAAACAAAGAACGACTCTTTGCGTTTGAGTTTTGCAGCCTCTCTATGAGGTAAAAGATTAATCAAAATCATTTTTGATATCTCCGCATGGCTAAGCCACAAGCAATCATGTAACTAGGCGCTTCTATGCGTAGTTTCTTTTCTCTAACGCTTTGATCAATTTCCATGCCCTCAAACGGGTTGATAACAGCGCAGGGAAATGTCGTCTGGGCTGTAACAAGCTTGGACAAGCCCGTAAAAATACCGGCCTCACCCGACAGCATGATGTAATCAACGCTGTTGTGCTGCGTACTGGTGAAGAAAAACTGCAAAGCTCTGCCGATTTCATTGCTGATACCAGTTACAAAAGGCTCCAATACTGAAGCAGTGTAATCGTCTGGCAGATCGGCATTGCGACGCTTGATCACAGCCTCTTCCATCGTCAAACCATATTGCCTAACGATTAGTTTTAGCAATTGTGCTGAACCAAATGGTTGCTCACGCTCATAAAGCACCACATCGTCTCTCAAAACTTGCATGCTTGTGGCTTGCGAGCCGACCTCAAACAGTGCAACCGTTGCACCCACGCCATTGTTTGGAAGCTGCGCTATGAGCCTAGACAGAGCGATTCTCCCTGAATAAGACTCAACGTCCATGATGGTCAGTTTCAAACCAGCTGCCTCTGCAAGGGCAAGCCTGTCTTGAACTTTTTCCTTACGCGAAGCAGCTATTAAAACTTCAACGTCACCCGGGGAGTTGGCAGCGGGGCCAATCACACAAAAATCTAAACTCGCTTCTTCGAGCGCAAAAGGGATATATTGATTAGCTTCGGCTTCTACTTGCGACTCCAATTCTTGGTCACTCAAGCCCGCTGGCACAATCATTTTCTTAGTAATAACAGCAGACGGCGATAGCGCCATCGCAATATTTTTGGTTTTGGTACCCGTTTTTTTTATCAAACGTCTCAACGCTGCTAACACTTCATCAAAGTTCTCGATGGTGCCATCTACGATCCAACCATGATCCAAAGGCTCAATAGCGCATTTCTGCAGAACCCACTCCTTGGACTTACCTTGTTTTAGCTCGGCCATTTTTAATGCAGACGAGCTAATGTCCAGCCCTATTAAAGATGCTGGTTGACGGCTAAATAATGATTCAATTAAGCTCAATTCATTTCCAAAGTTGGTTTATCGTGTTTTCAATAGCCCAGTGCCAATTGTTACAGCAAATACACCTTGTAGCGCTAATGCTAGCAGCAAGTTGACCGTTTTAAGGCATTTTCGAATTATTGCTGTTGCAGTTGTAGTCTCAATCCAACAAATGCGATAACTCTAAAGCCTATAAGTGACACAAACTTACGTAATTTTGTTGAAGTATAAGCAGAAATAAGTACTTCAGATGTCGTGGATAATCCTAATACTTGTTTTAATGTCTATAAAGCCAGCTTAGAGCGCTTTTTTGAAATTAAATATTTTTACCTTTTTGTTGAATAAAAATGTCGTCTAACACTACTGAAACTATGGACAACTCAGGACATAGAACGCATTCATCAGCTTCTGGCTGGTTCAAGAAGGTTGTTCTTTGGGCGTTGAGTATTTTTACCGCTGTAGGTGCATCTATTTTGTTGGTTGTGGCTGTCGCTTTGGCGGTGGCTTATCCCAAGCTTCCCGATGTTTCGGATTTACTTGACTATCGACCTAAATTGCCTTTGCGCATTTTTTCCGCAGAAGGCGTTCTTTTGGGTGAGTTTGGCGAAGAGTTACGTAATTTGACGCCTATTTCACAGATACCCAAAGTCATGAAGGATGCAGTCTTGGCAATAGAAGACGCTCATTTCTACGAACATGGGGGTATTAATTACAAAAGTGTTCTTCGTGCTGCCATTGCCAATCTGGGGCAAGCAAAAAGCCAAGGCGCTTCGACAATCACCATGCAAGTCGCTAAAAACGTGTATTTATCCTCAGAAAAAGCATACACACGCAAAATTTATGAAATTTTATTAACATTCAAATTGGAAAGCTTGCTGACGAAAGACCAAATTCTTGAAATTTACATGAACCAAATCTTTTTAGGGCAACGCGCTTATGGCTTCGCAATGGCTTCAGAAGTGTATTTTGGCAAGCCGCTAAAAAATATAACCATTGCCGAAGCAGCCATGTTGGCTGGGTTGCCCAAAGCACCATCAGCCTTCAACCCTGTTGTTAACCCCGACCGTGCCCGCACACGTCAGCTGTACATCATTGAACGCATGCTTGAGAACGATTTCATCACCAAAGCGCAGGCGGATGCCGCAAGCAAAGAAACTTTAAAACTAAAAATAAACAACGACAGTGACAAAGTACATGCTGAGTTTGTTGCTGAAACAGTACGCCAATTAGTATTTGCGCAATACGGTACTGAAACTTACACCCGCGGTTTGAACGTCTACACAACGCTGAAGGCTACCGACCAAAACGCTGCCTACCGTGCCCTGCGCAAGGGTGTGATGGACTTTGAGAAACGACATGCCTACAGAGGGCCTGAAGTGTTCATCGACTTACCGAAAAAGCAAGAGGACGTTGACGATGAAATCGATAACGCCTTGTCAGAACACCCGGACAACGATGACCTAAAAGCAGCTGTTGTGATTGAAGCCAGCGCTAAAAAAGTTATCGCTATTAGACAAAACGCTGAAAAAATTGAATTAACCGGCGATGGCCTTAAACCCGCGCAATCAGCGCTGTCTGACAAAGCGCCAGCAAACATTAAGATCCGCAGAGGCGCCTTGATACGTGTAATCAAGACAGCAAAAAACACTTGGGAAATCGCCCAATTACCAGAAGTTGAGAGTGCTTTTGTCGCTTTAGACCCTAGAGATGGTGCTATCAAAGCTTTGGTGGGCGGTTTTGACTTTGACAAAAACAAATTTAACCATGCCACCCAAGCGTGGCGGCAACCTGGTTCAAGTTTCAAACCATTTGTGTATTCAGCTTCGCTCGAAAAAGGCCTGTCCCCTGCAACGGTTATCAACGATGCTCCTTTGTTTTTTGATGCCTCAGTCACTGGCGGACAGCCTTGGGAGCCCAAAAACTTTGATGGTAAATTTGATGGTCCTATGTCCATGCGAACCGGTTTGGCAAAATCAAAAAACATGATTTCGATTCGTATCTTGAAAGAAGTTGGGACACAAAATACACAGGACTGGATCACTAAATTTGGCTTTGAAGCCGAACGTCATCCGCCCTACCTCACCATGGCTTTAGGCGCTGGATCAACGACGCCCATGCAAATGGCCACTGCATATTCCGTTTTTGCCAATGGTGGTTATCGAGTCAATCCCTACTTGATTAGCAAAATAACTGACTACAAGGGCGCGGTAATCGTGCAAACCAAGCCTCCAGTTTTAGACGAGTCCATGCGTGTGATTGATGCACGCAATGCGTTTGTGATGAACAGCTTGCTTCAAGAAGTCACCACCGCAGGTACAGCCGCTAGAGCAAAAGCCGCATTAGGACGGTCTGATATTTACGGAAAAACTGGCACAACCAACGACGCCATTGACGCTTGGTTTGCAGGCTTTCACCCCACGCTGACTGCCGTAGTTTGGATGGGCTATGACAACCCCAAACCGCTTGGCAGCAGCAGTGCTGAAACTGGAGGCGGCTTGAGTTTGCCTATCTGGATTAACTTCATGCAACAGGCCTTGCAGGGCGTGCCAGTCGTTACATTAACTCCTCCCGACGGATTGACCAAAGCCAGTGGAGATTGGGCTTACACAGAGTTTGCTGGTGCTGGTGTGCGTAGTTTGGGATTAGGTGATTCGTGGGGACTGCCAAAGAAAGAGCAAGATGAACTGCTCAACCTGAGTCCTGGTGATGCAAAGCCTACAAGCGCAGAAGAAAAAAATACGATCCTAAATATGTTTAAAAACTAATTCAGCCTGCGCCTGCTCGCTAGCGCAAACTGACAGATGGGCAAATAACTCTACTTGCGTTTTCGTATCTTGCCACTGACCATTGACAAACTTGTAGTGGTAGCCGCCCCGCTTAGCGGCTAGCCATATTTCTTGCAGCGGTTTTTGTAGATTCACGACAATTTGGCTCTTGTTTTCAAAGCTCAATGTGATCATGCCACCCGTGCGCTGGTTGTCGATATCCGCATCGCCCGCATCGTTGATACGATCGCAGCTAGCCTCGATCGCTTTGAGGGCACTTTCGGCTTGGTCTAAAAATTCGAGGTCAGTCATTACAATGCTAGTCAGAAAGAGTTAATCATGAAAAATAGTCACGCAAGTCATAGTAACAAAATTACCACCGCAGTGTTGCGCAAGATAGCCATAGTATCTGCCGTTATTGGATTATTTGCAGGATGCGGGCAGCGCGGCTCCTTGTATTTACCTACAGCGCCTGAAGCAGCGCAGCGCTCCAGCATTGTGGAAACACTGGCTGTACCTGCGACCAACGAAGTTGATAAAAACAGCACTTCC
>JBEGUP010000073.1:0-7813 GCA_041178825.1 Pseudomonadota bacterium
GGACCACGGCGGGATGAGTTTTGTGGAGGCGGTGAAGGATTTGGCGCAGCAGTACGGCATGCAGGTGCCTGAGGAAGAAGGCTCGCCGCAAGACCGCGCGCGGGCTGCCGAGCAGCGGCAAAAGCAGGCAACGCTGACAGATGTGCTGGAAAAAGCTTGCGATGCTTATAAAAAACACCTTAAAAACTCGCCCAAAGCCATCGACTACTTCAAAGGCCGTGGGCTGAGTGGCAAGATTGCCAAGCAGTTTGGCTTGGGCTATGCGCCCGAAGGCTGGCGTAGTTTGGCGAGTGTGTTCCCCAACTACGACGACCCGCTGCTGGCGGAGAGCGGTTTGGTCATCACCAACAACGAGAGTGGCGACGACGACAAAGCTTCTGAAAAGCGCTACGACAGATTCCGCGACCGGATGATGTTTCCGATTCGCAGTGTCAAAGGCGAATGCATTGGCTTTGGCGGGCGGGTGCTGTTTGAGGGGACGCCGAAATACCTCAATTCGCCCGAAACGCCGGTTTTCAGCAAGGGGCGCGAGTTGTATGGGCTGTTTGAAGCACGCACGCATTTGCGCGAATACGGCTACGCGCTGGTGACTGAGGGCTATATGGACGTGGTGGCGCTGGCGCAGCTGGGCTTTCCCAACGCGGTGGCGACGCTGGGCACGGCTTGCACGACGTGGATGGCGCGATTCCGTTTGCCACGGATGTGCGCAACGTCAAATTTTTGTTTTTACCCACCGAGCACGACCCGGACAGCTTTATCCGCGAGTTTGGCAAAGAGGCGTTTTCGCGCTATGTTAGCGAGGCAACGCCGCTGTCGCGCTTTTTGATTGATTCCGCCCGCGAAGGCTGCGACTTGAACACCATGGAAGGCCGCTCGCGCTTGGCCAGCAATGCCAACCCGCTGTGGTCTGCCATGCCAGAGGGGGCGTTGAAGCGTCAATTGTTGGGTGAGATTGCCGAACTGGTACAACTCAGCACCCGTGAGTTGACCGAGATTTGGGACGCAGCTGCGGCGGCTAAGCTGCCGCCTAGCAAGTCAAAATATTCAAATAACTCAAACAACAATAACGGCGAGAGTGGCAATTACCGTAGCAACTACAACGGTGATGCTAGCAACAACTTCAAGTCTGAGAAAACCTACAACGCTGATGGCAGCCCGGTTGAGAGCTATGCGTCGAAGAAAGATTACTATAAAAAGAATAGCGATTTAGGCAGTAAATACACCGGCTCAGGCCAGTTTTCAGGGTCTAAATTTGGTTCAAAATTTGGCATAAAAGAGGGTGTTTCACGCGTGCATGGCCGTGTGCAACCCACGGGCAGAGCTGACCATGCGGCGCGGCTGCTGCTCAGCGCGACGAGTTTGTGGGACGCCATGTCGCACGACGACCACGCCATGCTGTGCGAACAGCCTGCACCTGCGGGCGCGCTGTTTGTGTGGCTAGAAGCGCAGTTGCATGATCATGGCGCATTACCTTGGGGAGCGCTACGCGAGGGGTTGCGGGGGGCAGAGTTGGAACCGTTTGTGCTGAAGCTGATGGCTGAAGTTCAGAAAAAGGATGATTTAAGCGCGAATACGAATTCGCAAGATGCGATTCGCGAATCCCAGCAAGAGCTGCGCGCCCTGCTCAACCGTATGCACATTGACCGCCTCAAAGCGCTGGAAACCGAGGTGATTGAGGCCGCAAAAGCTGACCCGACACAGCTGGCGAAATACAAAGACATCGTTGAACGGCGTAAAAAGCTGGAAGCGTCGCTCGTTCCAGCCAATTAAGTATTTGCTTAAAAAGCTTGTAAATTCAAGTTGTTGCGTGTTGTTTCAGCAAAATGACAGGGCGGATTTGGTATAATCCATTTTTACGGCAAGAGCGACAGCAACACCTCCGGACATAGGCCACCAGTGCATTGACGCACGCGCGCCACCTACCGCAAGGATTGCATTCCAAATGTTCGCCCTACATCTTGCCCTTGAATGCATCAAAACATTCAAATTTCCGCCACCCTAGCGTTTTTCTCGTTTTTTCTGAATTTTTAGCTTTTCTTTGTTGTTGACTTATTGTCATCTTGCGTATTGTTGTTTGTCCAATTGAGGTCTCAAATCATGCCTGCAAAAAAACCAGTAACCAAAGCTGTCAGTGCTGCCAAATCGGCTGCTAAACCAGTGACGAAACCAGTTGCAAAAAAATCAGTGAAAGCGGTTGCTAAACCTGCCCCGAAAGTGAAACCTGTGCCCGCATCGAAAAGTAAAGATACACCAGCTCCCGTTTTAAAACGTGCGCCTAAACCTGGTGAAAAAGTTGTCAAAACAGTCGCGAAACCTGTCGCTAAAGTTATTGAAGAAAAAGTCGATTTAAAACCTGTTAAAGCCGCTAAGGTGGAAAAGGCGGAGAAGCCCGCAAAAGCCGAAAAACCAACAAAAGCTGCCAAAACTGATACAACAGCCAAAGAAGTCAAAAAAGGCGCGAAGCGCGGACCAAAACCAAAAGGGTCGATTGCGCCACCGGGCGATGAAGACTTGTCTGACATTGAAGACGATTTGGTAGGTGAACCAGTTGCCGTGACAGTCAACGCCAATGGCGAAAAAATCAAACCTTTGCGGATGAAAATCAGCAAGGCGAAAGAACGTGCGTTGATCAAAGAGTTTGGCTTGGACGACACCGTGTTGTCGGAAGAAGACTTGGCGATTCGCCGTACTCGCCTGAAAGCGCTGATCAAGCTGGGTAAAACCCGTGGCTATTTGACGCACGGCGAGATTTCTGACCACTTACCCGACAAACTGGTTGACGCTGAAACCTTGGCCGTGGTGATTGGCATGTTGAAAGACATGGGCGTGCAGGTGTTTGAACAAACGCCTGATGTGGACGCGATTTTGAATTCTGGAGAAACGGTCGCTTCCGACGAAGAAGCCGAAGAAGCCGCCGAAGCCGCTGTTGCAACGGTTGACAGCGAGTTTGGTCGAACCACTGACCCCGTGCGTATGTACATGCGCGAGATGGGTACGGTTGAACTGTTGACCCGCGAAGGCGAGATTGAAATCGCCAAACGCATTGAAGGCGGTTTGATGCGCATGATGGAAGCCATCAGCGAGAGCCCAGCCACGATTGCTGAAATCTTCGCGATGATGGAAGAAATCAACCAGCCTGGCACCAAGGTGATTATTTCATCTGTGGTGGATGGTTTTTCAAACATCAACGAAGCTGACGATTATGTGGCGGAAGAAGATTTTGACGAGTTTGACGAAGCCGATGATGACGATGGCAAAGGTGGCTCCAAAGCTTTGACTCGCAAATTAGAAGAGTTGAAAGTTGAGGCGATGCGCCGCTTTGACATCATTCGTGATTACTTTGAAAAAGTACACAAGGTGTACGACAAAGAGGGTTATGGCACGCCCAACTACATGAAAGCACAGGAGTTGCTGTCAGAAGAGTTGATGAAAATTCGCTTCACGGCAAAAACCATTGAAAAGCTCTGTGATTTGTTGCGCGCCCAAGTTGAAGATGTACGTAAAAAAGAGCGTGAGCTGCGCCGCATCATTGTGGACAAATGCGGTTATCCGCAAGCGCAATTTATTGCTGAGTTCAGCGGACGCGACAAAAACAACAAGCCAGCACCATCGCATTTGTTGGATTTGAAATGGATTGAGCAACAAGCTGCTGCGGGCAAGCCGTGGAGCGTGATCATGGCGCGTAATATTCCGCCAGTGCAAGACATTCAGCAAAAACTGGCTGACTTGCAAGCGCGTGTGGTGGTGCCAATTGACCACCTCAAAGACATCAACAAGCGCATGAACGAAGGTGAGCGTGGCTCACGTGCAGCTAAGAAAGAGATGATCGAGGCTAACTTGCGCTTGGTGATTTCGATTGCGAAGAAATACACGAATCGCGGTTTGCAATTCTTGGACTTGATTCAAGAAGGCAACATCGGCTTGATGAAAGCCGTGGACAAGTTTGAATACCGCCGTGGCTACAAGTTCTCGACCTATGCAACGTGGTGGATTCGCCAAGCGATCACCCGCTCTATTGCGGACCAAGCGCGCACGATTCGTATTCCGGTTCACATGATTGAAACCATCAACAAGATGAACCGCTTGAGCCGTCAGCATTTACAAGAGTTTGGCTTTGAGCCAGACGCCGGCATGTTGGCTGAGCGCATGGAGATTCCAGAAGACAAGATTCGCAAAATCATGAAAATTGCGAAAGAGCCGATTTCCATGGAAACACCGATTGGCGACGATGATGATTCGCACTTGGGCGATTTCATCGAAGACGGTCACAACACCGCACCGCTGGAAGCGGCAATGCAGGCAGGTCTGCGTGATGTTGTGAAAGACATTTTGGATGGCTTGACACCACGCGAAGCGAAAGTGTTACGGATGCGTTTCGGTATCGAAATGAGCACTGACCACACCTTGGAAGAAGTGGGTAAACAGTTTGACGTGACGCGTGAACGCATCCGCCAAATCGAAGCCAAAGCGCTGCGTAAGCTGAAGCACCCAACCCGTTCAGACAAGTTGCGCAGCTTTATAGACACGCTTTAAGCTTTTTTAATAAATTAAAGCTTTTTTCTACAAACTTAAACCTTTGGTTTACAGGTCTTCATCCCCTGTTTGGGGGATGAAAACAATAAATTTGTGGAATTTTTAACAATTTACTGTCAGTTTTTTATCTAAAACCCCCAAAAATATAGCTATAAAACTAGGAGCAAGCTAGCTTTTAAGCTATATTTGGTTTACAAACAAGGGTTCGCAATCGCCACGGCGGTCTTAGACCTGTTAAGAAATTTTTAGTTCAGTTGGTTTTTTATAACAACATTGCCACATACTTTGTATGTGCGCGCGCTTCAGGAGATAGATGTCTATGAGTACAAAAGAAAATGCAGCAGTTGCTCAACTGCTAGGTTTGTTAGAGTCACGTTACGCGATTCGCGTGTTGTGGGCTTTGAAAGATGGGCATCCACAAACCTTCCGCTTGTTGCAAGACAGCGTGGGCGGTGTGACGCCAAACACTTTGAACACACGTATCAAAGAAATGCGTGAAGCAGGTTTGATCAACCACAATGACAATGGCTATATCGTCACCAGCGCCGGCGCTGATTTGTTGCGCCGCTTGGGTGATTTGCCATCGTTTGCGACCAAATGGGTCAACAACCAAGCTAAGAAAAAGTAAATTTTTTCTTCGTTTGCGCCTTAACGGAGGCACAAACAACCCAATAAGGACAGATTACACTGTCCTTTTTTTATTATTGTTTGATTTTTTTAGAATTTAAGGAAAAGCCATGAGCAACACAATCACTACCCCAACAGGTTTGCAGTACACAGACACCGTCGTCGGCACTGGCGGCGAGGCTAAAAAAGGCCACCATGTACACGTGCACTACACCGGCTGGTTGTTCAACGACGGCGTGCAAGGCGCAAAATTTGACTCTAGCAAAGACCGTGGCCAGCCGTTTGCGTTCTCCCTAGGCGCTGGACAAGTCATCGCCGGCTGGGACCAAGGCTTTGAAGGCATGAAAATTGGTGGCTCGCGCACGCTGATCATCCCTTCAGAACTCGGCTACGGCGCACGTGGCGCGGGCGGCGTGATTCCACCGAATGCGACTTTGAAGTTTGAAGTTGAATTGTTGGATGCACATTGATTTTTAGCTATTTTTTCGCTAACTTCCTCATTTGACCTGATATTTACCAAATTATTGCTAAATATCTCCTAAATAACAGGTCAAATATGGCTCTAACCAGCGTATTTATTGCCTAAGCAGCTATATTATTTATAGCAATTTATAGAAGCTGAGGCAATAGCTTGAAAAATACGACACAGCCCTCACTTGCTAAACTTCTCCAATTTACCGTATCTTTAGCATGTCTGAAAATAAAAAAACCGAACAAAATCAAGACCTTAGCAAAGCTGATGCGTCTTTAAATCCAACTGCTGCCGATGCACATATGGGCGCTGATGGCGTGCCCTTGGACGCATCGCCAGAAGAGCGTGAAGCCGCTTTAGCCGCTAACGAATCTGAAACCATCAGCGAATTGGCGATTGCCCAAGCCGAAGTGGCCACATTAAAAGCCAAAGTCGCCGACTTACAGGACCAGTACGTGCGTGGCCAAGCTGAGGTGCAAAATGCTCGCCGTCGCGCTGATGAAGATGTGAGCAAAGCCCGCAAATTCGCCGTTGAAAGCTTTGCAGAAAGCTTGTTGCCTGTGACTGACAGCTTGGAAGCTGGTTTGGCCATCAAAGACGCGACGATTGAACAGGTGCGCGAAGGCGCGACAGCAACGCTGCGTCAACTCACTAGCGCCTTAGAACGGAACAAAGTCATCGCGATCAACCCTGAAGCCGGTACGAAGTTTGACCCGCACCAACACCAAGCCATCAGCGTTGTGCCCTCAGATTTAGAAGCCAACTGCGTCGTTATGGTCTTGCAAAAGGGCTATTTGATCGCTGACCGCGTGCTGCGCCCTGCTTTGGTGACGGTTTCAGCGCCGAAATAAGCAGTTTTAGCGAAAAAAATATCAGTTCTGGCACTTGAAACTTTTCAAGTTATCCACAACTTATCAAACATAGCCAAGCAAGAAGTTTGGCGACCAGTAATTATCAAATTTAGGAGTTAAAAATGGGAAGAATCATCGGTATTGACTTAGGTACAACCAACAGCTGCGTGTCCGTTATTGAAGGCAATGTGCCAAAAGTGATCGAAAACGCTGAAGGTGCACGCACCACACCGTCTATCGTCGCTTACCAAGCTGACGGCGAAGTACTCGTTGGCGCATCTGCCAAGCGCCAAGCGGTGACTAACCCAAAGAACACCTTGTACGCGGTGAAGCGTTTGATCGGTCGTAAATTCACTGAAAAAGAAGTGCAAAAAGACATCTCTTTGATGCCTTACAAAATCGTCGCAGCCGACAATGGCGACGCGTGGGTTGAAGCCCAAGGCAAAGCGATTTCTGCACAACAAGTCAGCGCTGACATTTTGCGCAAAATGAAGAAAACTGCCGAAGACTACCTCGGTGAAGCGGTCACTGAAGCCGTTATCACCGTGCCAGCCTACTTCAACGACGCACAGCGCCAAGCCACCAAAGACGCTGGCCGTATTGCTGGCTTGGACGTTAAACGCATCATCAACGAACCTACCGCTGCCGCTTTGGCGTTTGGTATGGACAAGATGGAAAAAGGCGACCGCAAGATTGCGGTGTATGACTTGGGTGGCGGTACGTTTGACGTGTCCATCATTGAAATCGCTGACGTCGACGGCGAAAAGCAATTTGAAGTGCTATCCACCAATGGCGACACCTTCTTGGGCGGTGAAGATTTTGACCAACGCGTCATCGAATTCATCATTGCCGAGTTCAAGAAAGAGCAAGGCGTTGATTTGTCCAAAGACGTGTTGGCCTTGCAGCGCCTGAAAGAAGCCGCTGAAAAAGCTAAAATCGAGCTGTCCAGCAGCGCACAAACCGACATCAACTTGCCTTACATCACAGCAGATGCCACAGGCCCTAAGCACTTGAACATCAAGATGACCCGCGCCAAGCTGGAGCAATTGGTGGAAGAGCTGATCGAGCGCACCATTGCACCATGCCGCACGGCCATCAAAGACTCAGGCATCAGCGTGTCTGACATCCATGACGTGATTTTGGTCGGCGGCATGACCCGCATGCCTAAAGTGCAAGAGAAGGTTAAAGAATTCTTCGGCAAAGAGCCACGCAAAGACGTGAACCCTGACGAAGCTGTGGCCGTGGGCGCAGCGATTCAAGGTCAAGTGTTGTCTGGCGACCGCAAAGACGTGTTGCTGTTGGACGTGACACCGTTGTCATTGGGCATCGA
>JBEGUP010000074.1:0-7255 GCA_041178825.1 Pseudomonadota bacterium
CTTAGTTGGTGTTTCAATCCACACCCCCACGCGGGGGGTGACAATAAGCAATTGACAACATAAATCCAATAGCCCCGTTTCAATCCACACCCCCACGCGGGGGGTGACACACGGGTCTGTGGGCGGACTTTAGCAGTGGCGAGTTTCAATCCACACCCCCACGCGGGGGGTGACACCAACTACCCAGTGGCCGCTATGTGCGGGTGCTGTTTCAATCCACACCCCCACGCGGGGGGTGACTGCTGAATGATACGCCCAATAATAGTCGCGCCTACAAAGCAATTTCCGCTATCGAACACTTACAAGAGTTGAGGTTTGCGAGAAATTGCTAGTACGACGAAAAAATCTGTTGTTAAAGAACAAGTTAGCTGAATCGCTAACCTTATGAGCAGAACTTGAGTGCTGCCGGTTAGCGATTACAGAACGATAGCGTCTCGCACGATGTCGATGCTTGGTTTGGTGCCGTGATGCTCTATCTTGCCGCGTCCTTTGCTTCCCAGCATGTAGAATCGCAAACTGTCTTCATTTGGCTCGTAAATATCCAGCAACTGGTTTTTACACATCACCCATTGACTTGGATCAACCTCGCACTCGAACACCGAATTTTGCACGCGTATTCCATGATCTAGACACACTTTAGCGATGTGCCGCAATCGGCGGCGACCTTCGCTGGTTAATACGCTGACATCGTAGGTGACTAGAACTAGCATGGCATTACTTCAAAAGGTACGGTGGATAGTGCTTCATATCGCCGCGCAAATGCCTGGCTAGCAACATGGCTTGGCAATGCGGCAACAAGCCAATGGGGATGGTCTCTTCCAAATACGGATGCGTGATTTCTTCTTGTTTGCGGTTTTGATACGCCACTAAAACCGTTTTGCGCACATCGTCTTTTAACCGAATCGCACCGCCAGCCTCGGTTACGAAGTCACTGGGCGTGACTTGCTTTCGGTTGATCAAGGTCAGCACCAGCCGATCCGCAATAGCAGCACGAAATTCTTCCAGCATATCCAAGGCCAAACTTAATCGGCCTGGTCTGTCGGTGTGCAAAAAACCAACTTGCGGATCGAGTCCGATAGATTGAAGTGCAGACGAGCACTCGCTGGTAATCAAGCTGTAGATAAAGGACATCAGCGCATTAACAGGGTCGGTGGCAGGTCGCCTAACGCGTCCATTAAACACAAACCCCTCGCTTCGAATCAAGCTGTTAAACACCGAAAAATAACTGGCGGCTGCATCGCCTTCAATCCCGCGAATCGTGGGCACATCTAGCGCACGTTCAATATGGCGCACGCTAGAACCCAAGTGCTCAATCACGCCCTCCACCACTGTCCGCATGGTGTTTTCGGGGTGATTGCGCAGTTCGCGCTGCAACACAGCACGCGCATTCGCAATTTTTGCGCCTATAAACGACTGCGCGATTGCCAAACTACGCGCCGCATCGTCAGCCCACCGATACTGCGTTCGCCGCAGCAGCACATTGCCCGATTGCTGCCCCACCACACGCGCTAAAAACTTGCCGTATTCGGTGTGAAAGCTAAGTCCAATGCCCTGCTCGCCGCAGTAACCCATCAAAAAAGGACTGACCGAGATATTGCCAAAGCACACGATGTTGCTCACCGCCAGCGCGGGAAACTGCCCTAGCTTGTCATCACCATTTTTGATAACGATGGTCTCTCGCTCTGTGTGCAGGTAGCTCTCTTGCCTTGTCACGTAAATCGTATTAAGTAGTTTTTTCATGATTGCCCTGCCAACATCTCCAAAACATAGCGCTCGCTTTTATCAAGCCTGAACGAATCGGGCATACAAAGATCCCGCAGCGAGCACGCCTTGCACAGCGATTTATCCGTGGTGGGAGGTGGCGTTTTTTGACTTTGCAGAAGCGACCGCGCAGCCGCAATGACATCCAGCGTCACCTGCCGGAGGGAGGCATCAATCGCCACAGGGGTGCGGCGTCTGACTTCCCAATACCAAATTGCGCCTTCAGTGACGTGCACGCCGTGCATATCCTCTAGGCACAGCGCCTGTGCACAGAGCTGAATGCGATCCCAATCGGCCAGCTTGGGCTTGCCGCGCTTGTACTCAACGGGAAAATAGCGCTTTTCCCCGTTAGGCAAGGTTTCAATCTCCAGCAAATCCATCTTTCCCTTGAGACCATGCAGTGCAGACGAAACCTCGACCGACCGCTCACTGCGGACATTACCCCGCTGCTCGGGCAGGCCACTGTCCACACGCTCGTGCAGCACATTGCCGTGTGCGGTAAAGAAGTTGTCCGCCCACACCTGCTCCGTATGAATCAGCGCAAACTGACGCGGGCAGTAGGCGTAGTGCTGAAGGGCGGAAAGGGAGAGTAGGCTGGTGTCCAAGGCGGGCTTCGGTTGGTTAACTACATAACATCTACATCCTTGCGATATTGTTTGAGTACCTCACCATCCACCTTGATGGTGTAATCACTAAATTGCGCTGCAGGCGAGCCGCTTTCTCCATGAATACGTTCTACCGTGACACGGTCAAACAACTGGTGTGCGGGAGCATTACCCAACGCAGTTGCATGTTTAAAAACAACCAAATGCCGCGCAGCCATCTCCCCGCGTGCAGCTGAACGATCGTGGTCAAACATCAACATGAGCGATTGCCAAAGCTTGCCCAAATCATCTTCCGAAAATCCCGTCTTCCCCGCCAAATTAGCAGAGACAAATCCGTGGGCACGGTACAGACCATAAGGCACGATGTGCTTTCGTCCCATGGTTCGATTGCCCCCACCTTGGGCTTCGGATTCTTTTTCACTGGTCACCGCCATGCGCGTGATTGAAATCTCTAACGGAACGATCGGGTCAATCGATTTACCAAACGCAAATTGCACGGGGCCGCGGACTTGCCCGCTATTGACTTCCGTCGTCATGACCGCGCCGAAGGTTCGCACGTCAAAGAAGTTTTTGCACATCCAAGCTGTCACTTCACGCGCTTTGGCTTCATCTTTAGGAAGTTTTTTTGATTCGGGCGTGATGCCTAAAGCCTCATAGGCTTTTTTATTTTGCAAATTCAAAATGCTTTTTTCTTTAACGTAAATGTCAAAGCCAGCCTGCTCAGATTCGGTCATTTCAATGAAGTTTCGGATTTTTCGCTTCAAGCAAACATCCGTTACCAGTCCTTTACTGGATTCAGGATCGAGACGCGGCATATTGCCCGCATCAGGGTCGCCGTTCGGATTGCCATTGGTGACATCGAACAAATAGACAAATTCGTAGCGGTTTTGGATGGTGGTTGTCATTTTTTAGTCTCCTGAAGTATGTGTGTTATCCGATGCGGATGCAGATTCTGGTTTTTTCGCGAAGTAGCTTTGCTTTTGGTGGTAATAACCAATAGCAAATTGCCCTTGCTGCTCTATTGAGAAGTGCTTCGGAAATTCGCTAGGCAATCCCTCTATCACGCTAGCTAGGTCTTTGTTCAAATTCACCGCGTAACCTAGTTTGTCTTTGCGAATTTTTGACAAGTGGTTTTTGCAACCCGCCAGCAAACGCGGAAATACCGAATACGGCACTGATGAAGCTGTTCCGTAATACCTATCTGCAATCGTGGCATTCACATCCTTGCCAAGCGCCCCCTCTTGAATGCGCTCTAGCACCGCGAATAGCCTGCCCAGTCGATAAGCTGGCAGCATGCTTTGCTCGTCTAAACCCATAGGTATCTCCTCTTGAATAAAACCTTTGCGATAGTCGCGTACGAGCACGGCTTTGAGCAACGCCATACGCAAACCATTTAAATCACCATCAGCACGAATGCGCTGCACCAATTGCGCAAGCAACATGCGCGGATAACGCTGCCCAGTAATGATGCTTCTGAGTAACTCCCCCGCCAATTGGGGGGGTATGTTTTCCGACTTGCCCTGCGAAGCAGTTTGAATCAGCAATCGCCAAACAGATGGCGGTTCACGCCACGGTAATGGATCGAGCGCCAAGTCTTTGAAGTGCTGCGCTATGTGTTTTGCAAGCTCGCCAAAGCTGGTGTCCAACCAAAAACGGATCGATAAACGCGAGGCGTTAGGCGCAAGTCCCAAAACATAAAACCGCGTGCCGTCTGCTAGTTCCGGCGCAATTTCCGCCAGTGGTTTACCATGGGCTATTTTTTCTAAAGCAGGTTTGATTTGAGTCTGCTCGCTTTTATCGTCAGTTGGCATATTGAGCATCCAACCAAACAAATTTTCAGCCGCACTGGCTTTGGCTACATCGGCAGCTACAGCCCAAAAAACGGTACTGGTATCACCAATTGATATGCACTGCCCATTATTGCGGCGGAGCAAATAATTCAAGGCGGTTGTATAGCCAAAAGCGGCTGCTTCGGACACTGGAGCGTTGTCGCCTTGATCTTTGCCATACGAGGTGTAAGATTCGGCGTTAAAGGAAACAATCGAACCGCCGGCCGACTGCCCCCCATAAACACCCTTGATTGCAGGATGTAAGCGTGCCAACGCGCTGCGCTGACCCGTCACCAAACAATCGCCAGTGTTAACGACCTCACCCTCCTCTGGCTGCATGAGCTTCAACCAAAGCGCCTGTGCAGCTGGACGCTCGTGAACAAAACACAAATCACCATCTAACCTAAAAACAAGGTTCGCATCGATGTGAGCAACAGTAAATGGCAATTGCCGAAACTGCTCAGAGTTCCACTGAATTAAAAACTGCTTCACTGCCAGCAGTCCAGCGTCCTCTGTCGCTCCTAGCGCCTGTTCATGTAAGGCCTTAAATGCGGCTAGTGCTTTTTCGGCTGCTAACCACGGGTTCACGACAGCCGTTACTTTATTTTTATTGCCTTCAATACCCAGAACATAGGCAGTTTTATCCCACAGAAAATTCGACTTAACGCCAGATGTACGCTTTTCAGGCCGTGGCACACTGAGCAACTTTGCTCTCGGTTTTTTATCGCTGGTGTCACGCACATCCTCAATATCGACTAAGACGCCCTCTTTCGACAAAACCAAACAATAGCTGATTTGCTGCTCGCTAAAGCCATACGGCGGCACTTTTGCTAATCCCGAAACGAGGTCTGGGTTGGCAAGCAGCCGCTGGTAATAGTCGTTTAACGCACTCAAAATCATGACTTCACCTGCTCGCTGCTAAATGGAGGGACTTCAATCACACCACCTTGCATGTTTGCTTTAAAAAAATGCGGCGTGTTGTGATTTGCAAAATCAATGTCGTGCAACATCCAGCCCAAATCGCGGTTTTGCTGCTCTGTTGTCAAGTCAGTCATGGGCAGCGGCGCGTCTGGTTCTATCAAGGCGAAGTGTGCGGGGAACTCCCTCGTCCCCATACAAGGCTGATGGAAACATTGCCCTTTGCGGGCGCGGCGATTGAATTGGTCTAAGTGCTTGCCCACGCTGTCATCAGCGCCTGCCTTAGATGTGAGCTCAAAATGCGCCTCAATGACGTAAGCCACATCACGCAGCAAGGTAGTCGCTCGCTGCTGGCGATCTTCCTCAATCAAGGTGTACAAGCCCTCGGTAGATTTGTTATTCATCGCCGTGCTGGCGTTGCGAGCAGAAATTTTGCTACCCAACTCATTGCGGCGCAGCGACTCAAACCGAATCGGCTTGAGCACATGAATTTTGTCCACCCGCCAAGCGATAGCAGGCTTCCAGTGAATAGCCTCCAAAATGCCACGCGCAGCCGAAGGCGTTATCACGTCATAAGACACACGCTCCACCTTCATCTCAGGCCGAGTAAAGCAAGCGTAGTCACCCCAAATGTGTAAACGAACACCAAAACTCATTGTTAACTCCATTCACCCCGAAAAGGGCGAAACATTTTTATTTAAAACACATTTTTTTCAGCATCCATAAAGGTTGGATTCTCCCAACTCAATCCAGCATCGTCGCTGTACAAATCCATGTTCTCCAGCATCCAAAATTGAGTGCCAAATTTTTCGGGTGCTATGACCGAAATAGCGCCTGCTTTGCGTAGCGCCTCGAAACCAGTCTTTGGAATTTGAACTAAGTAGGGTTGAAGTTGCCTAGCGATACCGCCGACTTTGTCAGCAAAACGCAGCGATTGCAGCAAGCCTTTTGCATGGTCATCTAGCGGCACGATCACGGGTTGCAGGTGGCTTTCGATTATGTTGAAGGCTTTGGCAATGTTTTGAAACGGAAAGCTCAAATTGCGGGCATGGTCGTTGTGCATGGCTAGCAGTTTTTTAGCATCTAGCTCTTCTCCACGTCCTGAATAAACATGCTTGAAATACAAGCTGATGGCATCGGGTGCTAATACATCGCCCGCATGATTTCGCATCACCATCCGCATATTGCCAGCCAGCTGGGCCAGCTCTGGTGGCGCGACCCAGTCGGGGCTTTGAAAAACGGAGACGATGCTCTCATCCAGTGCCCGTTTACCTTCACGGTTGCATCGTCCTGCCGCTTGTGCAATCGAATCAAGACCTGCTTCTGCACGGTACAGCACCGGGAAATCCACATCAACGCCCGCTTCGATCAACGACGTTGAAATCAGCTTGCAGGGCTCACCCAATAGCAGTTTTTTCCGCACTTCGTCCAACACCCTGCTTCGATGTTTCGCAATCATCAAGGTACTGAGGTGATACGCCCCAGGTTTGCTTTTGATAGATTCATACAGGCTGCGTGCGTGGCGACGGTTGTTCACAATCATCAGCACTTGCGGATGCTTGTGCAGGCAATCTGTCAATTGCTCGTCAGATTGCGCGCCAATCGCTTGGACTTGCGTGCGCTTTAGTTTTTCAAAGAGTTTTTCTGGCTCTGGCGCAATTTCACGAACATTTTGAAAACCATTAAAGAATCCTTGATCTTCGCGCAGCGCGGGCTGCGTGGCAGTGCACAGAACGATGGTGCATTTATAGTTTCTAGCCAATTCATCTATCGCAGCCATGACGGGGCGCAGCAACTTGAGCGGTAGTGTTTGCGCTTCGTCGAGAACAATCACGCTATTGGCGATGTTGTGCAGTTTGCGGCACTGCGACGGACGATCTGAAAAAAGCGATTCGAAAAACTGCACCGCCGTTGTGACGATAACGGGGGCATCCCAGCTTTCTGTCGCAATACGTAATTTATCGCTGTAATGCGCTTTAGATTTTGACTTAACAGGTTCACTTTTAACCTCATCCGAACTGGCGAAATCACGGTCAAACGCACTGTGGTGCTCGATGACGCCGTTTGATAGATCACCAAAAGCATCTTTAAACACACGCGCATTTTGCTCAATGATGCTGGTAAACGGAATTACATAAATCA
>JBEGUP010000075.1:0-7225 GCA_041178825.1 Pseudomonadota bacterium
TCGTCGCTCCATTAACGCCGATGAGCGTTTATATATTTGCAAGTGTGATGGGGTTATTGTGGTTATCAACTGTTCCACCCACCAATGCATTGGTAGCGCAGATATTCGGGATCCAGCATTTGTCCATGCTTAGCGGCTTCGTGTTTTTCAGTCACCAAATTGGCTCGTTCTTGGGTGCTTGGATGGGTGCGGTGATATTTGATGCGAACAAGAGCTACGACGTGATGTGGTACATCATCATCGCGCTGGGCGTGTTTGGTGGGTTGATTAATTTGCCGGTGAAAGAATCTGCCGTGCCGCGTTCGCAGTTAAAACCAGCTTAATATGAAGATCGCACCGAATATGACGAAACGACTGCTCATTTGGGCGGTAGTTGCCCTAGCTTTGGGTGCGGTGTTCATGGCGTATATTCGGCCAGAATTTATGGTGGATCTGGCGAATCAGATTTGGCTGTGTTTTTAACAAGCTTTTTAGCTTTGCTTAAGCTTTACTTTCTACCTCTGATTCTCTAGGTAGAATGCGATATTGACAGTTTAAATTTCACTCTTACTCAACCTCTTATGACAACCATCACAGGAAGCATTGTTGCCCTTGCAACACCCATGAATTTAGACGGCAGCGTGGACTACCCTGCCCTGCGAAAACTGATTGACTGGCACATCACCGAGGGCACAGATTGCATCGGTGTGGTTGGTACGACAGGCGAATCGCCTACCGTCAGCGTGCAAGAGCATTGCGAGATCATTCGCGTGTCCGTTGAAGAATCCAAACGTTATGCAGCGGCTAACCCAACCGTGCGCGGCGGTAAGCATGTGCCCATCATGGCGGGCTGCGGGGCGAATTCAACAGCAGAAGCCATCGAGCTGGCTAAATACGCCAAGCAAGTAGGCGCAGATTGCCAGCTACAAGTCGTGCCTTACTACAACCGCCCGACGCAAGAAGGCCAATACCTGCATTTCAAAGCGATTGCTGAAGCTGTCGCGCTGCCCATGGTGTTGTACAACGTGCCTGGGCGCACGGTGGCTGATATGTCGGTAGAAACGACTTTGCGATTAGCCAGGGTTGATGGCATTGTAGGTATCAAAGAAGCCAGCGGCAACATTGACAAAGCGCAGTGGCTGATCAAAGGCGCGCAAGCTTTGAAAACGGAACTAAACAAAGATTTTGCTATCTATTCAGGTGACGACCCAACCGCAGTGGCGATGATGCTGTGCGGCGGTCAAGGCAATATCAGCGTGACGGCGAACATCGCACCCAAGCTCTTGCATGAGCTGTGCGTGGCTGCTGTAGCAGGTAATATCAAAACGGCGATGGCGATTCAGTTCAAGCTGTTGAGCTTGCACAAAGCCATGGGCATTGAAGGCAACCCAATTGCAGTGAAGTGGGCTATGAAGCGTTTGGGCTTGTGCGGCCCAGCCATTCGCCTGCCGTTGACGGAACTAACCGCAGCAGGTCAAGCCGCTGTAGAAGTTGCCATGCGCGAAGCTGGACTGTTAAATTAAGCAGCCAGTTTCAGCTAACCATTTTTGAAGGATTTAAGAGTGAACCGTAACGTTAAATTGAACACTGTACAACGCACGATCAGCTTGGCTCTCGTTTGCGTTTTTGGCTTAGGTGCATGCGCTGTGATTGAAGAAGACAAGATCAATTACAAAAGCGTTCAAAAAGGTAATTCACTAGAAATTCCACCCGATTTGGTTCAACTCAGCCGTGACAATCGCTACCAACTTCCCGCCAACAGCAACTCGGCCAGTGGTTTTGAAGCTGGCAGATCTACCCAAACAACAACTGCCACAGCACCGCTAACTATGGGCGATGTGAGCATCGAACGCGCAGGCAACCAGCGTTGGCTGGTTGTCAAACGTGCGCCTGACAAAGTTTTCCCTGCTTTGCGTGATTTTTGGACAGACAACGGCTTTTTGCTCGCCACCGATGAGCAAGGCTTGGGCATCATCGAAACCGACTGGGCTGAAAACCGCGCCAAGTTGCCGCAAGACTTTATCCGTGCCAGTTTAGGAAAACTCTTGGATTCGATTTACTCAACTGGCGAGCGTGATAAATTCCGTACTCGTATCGAGTTGAACAGCGCTGGTGCGACTGAGATCTATGTCAGCCACCGAGGTATGGTTGAAAAATATGTTACTGGCAGTTCAGGAACAACCGTTTGGGAACCGCGCGCGCCAGATCCAGAGTTAGAAGCCGAATTTTTACGCCGCATGATGGTAAAAATGGGCGTTTCTGATGAGCAATCTAAGAAGGTAGTGGCATCAGCCCCTGCGGTTCAAACCTCCAAAATCGTCACTGAAAACGGCCAAAGCTTGATTCAAGTCAGCGAAGCTTTTGACCGCGCTTGGCGGCGCGTTGGTTTGGCTTTAGACCGCACCGGCTTTACTGTAGAAGACCGCGACCGTGCGCAAGGTATTTACTTTGTACGCTATGTTGAGCTGAATCCTAATTTGAAAGAAAAAGGTTTTTTCGCCAAGCTTCTTAACCTTAGCAGCGACACAAACACACCTGTGTTGAAGTACCGCATTTTGGTCAAAAGCAGCAATGCAACGCAAACCACCGTCAGCGTTCAAAACGCAACGGGTGGCGCTGCACCTGCCAAAGACACACAAAACATTCTCAAGGTGTTGGCTGACGATTTGAAATAGTTTGAATAGTTTTTAAAACTATTCAAACATGCTTCGCTATAAAAATCTAAGCAGCGGCAGCACGGGAAATGCCACTCTGGTAGAGGCCAGCAGTAAACACAGCACAAAACAAAATCGTGTTTTAGTAGACTGTGGCATGCGGCTTTCCCGACTGCTTGAGCTACTGACTGCTGCCGATGTGCTGCCGACTGACATTGACGCCATCTTCATCACCCATGAACACAGTGACCATATTGGCTGCGTCACGCAGCTAGCGTCGCGGTATTCAATTCCAGTATGGGCCAGCAGCGGCACGCACGCAGCGCTGCAAGATATGCAGTTGAAACTACGCGCCAAACAGCCTACGCATTCGCAGCTCGTGCCTGGTTTCGAAGCCTTAGTTCGGATCGCCGCCGACACTTGCCCCATCGACATTGGTAACTTGCAACTTAACCCATTTACCGTACCGCACGATGCGCGTGAACCTTTGCAACTGACGTGCAGCGATGGCAATATCAAACTTGGCATCTTGACCGACCTAGGCCACGCGAGCCGCCACGTGATTGACAGCATTGCAGGCTGTAACGCGCTGCTGTTAGAGAGCAACCACGACGAAGAGATGCTGAGCAACTCCAAATACCCTGCGTTTTTAAAAGCACGGGTCGGCGGCGATTATGGGCATTTGTCCAACACGCAGGCGGCTGGGCTTTTGTCAGCCGTAATGCACGACAAACTGCGCCATGTCAGCGCGGCGCATTTAAGCCAACAAAACAACCACCCGTTGTTAGCTCAGAGCGCTTTGGCTGATGTGTTGGGTTGTTTACCTGCTGATATTTTTGCAGCGTGCCCTGAAACGGGCACGCCTTGGATGACGGTATAGATATGTACAGACGTAAAAAAACCGCTGCATCTTGCGATGAGCGGTTTTTTAATTAACCTGCGATTTGCTTTGCAGCAAACAGCGAGGTTAAAGAAGTATTACTTCTTAACTGCGTCAGCAGCTTTTGCGCCAGCAGCTTTAGCAGCGTCAACAGCAGCAGTAGCGGCTGTAGAAGCAGCGTCTTTAGCAGCGCCAGCAGCAGTTGCAGCAGCGTCTTTAGCTGTGTCGGCAGCAGCGCCAGCAGCAGCTTTAGATGCATCAGCAGCAGCGCCTGCAGCAGCAGTAGCAGCGCCACCAGCAGCAGCAGCAGCGTCTTTAGCAGCTTCAACAACTGGAGCGACTACTGCAGCTGGAGCAGCTGGTGCTTCAACTTTAGCTTCTTCTTTTTTACCGCAAGCAGCGAGAGCAGCAGCAGCGATAACAGCTGCGAGTACGATTGACTTGTTCATGAGAGAGTCCTTAATAATTAAATAAATAAGAGAAAACAATTTCCGGAAATTGTCAAAACGCTAACCCTCTCAACAATGTTTTGCTCAATGAACCAGTTAACAAACTGATAAACAACCCATCGCGTCAAAAGCGAGTGCTTCAACATTAGATGAAAAATACTCGAGTTTCTTACACCTAAGCCTTCAATTATAGCTGGAATTCAAGGCATGCAAGTGGAAACCCTTAGTTACTTTGACTTTGCTTCGTTCAAACTTACAAAAATCCATCTGATAAAGACACATTTTTATAGCAACCAACCCGCATCCGCCCACTCTTGCAGCAAGCCCATTGCGCCATCGCTGGATTTAGTCAGATCCTTTGGTTCCAAAAAGCGTTGATTTGCAAGTTTTTGCATCAATTTTGCGTCTGCCCCTGCAGCCCGCCAGCTTTCTCCGTTTAAAAAGATGTGTCGCGCATCGAACAGCATTTGGCTGCGCGGATGCAGGTCAACACGGTTTTGGCGGGTCAAAATTACATCGTCTTCGCTATCAGGCTCGGGTTCGTCAAACCACACATTGGCTTTAGGTTCGGTCAAATACTCACCTAAATTACGAGCTAAAGCATCTGGGTCAGACAGGGCTTTTTCTACCGCTTGCTTGGCAAAATCTAGCAATGCAGCAGGAATCAACGCAGGCGCTTCAACGGCCGTTTGTTTAGGATCTTTGTAGAGATTTTTTGCTATATTTTTAGTAGCTGCATTGGCAGTATTTTCGCAGGATACAGCACTATTTTTATCCTCAAATTTACCTTCTTCATCATCGCCTCCATCTTCTGCGTTCTCTTCGTCTTCCAAGGTATCATCCGCAAACCGCTGCAGCATCTCCCGTGCCAACTCCAGCTCTGCCGGCGCTCTAAAGCCAATCGAATACGTCATGCACTCACCTACCGCCACGCCCTCGTGCGCGTACATGGGCGGCAAGTAGAGCATGTCACCCGCTTCTAAAACGTACTCATGCGTAGGCGCAAAATTTGACAAAATCTTCAGTGGCACGTCTTTTTGCAGTGTCAAATCCTTTTGTTTGCCAATGCGCCAGCGGCGCTTACCTTCAGCCTGCAGCAAAAACACGTCATAACTGTCAAAATGCGGCCCCACACCGCCGCCATCAGTAGCAAAGCTGATCATCACATCATCCAGCCGTGCATCGGGCGCGAAGCGAAATTGGTTTTTTAAGGCATGCACCTGTGCGTCGTGTAAATCAACGCCCTGTACTAACAGCGTCCAGTTCGCCTTTTTCAAGGTTGGTAACTCTGTTGTACCTTCAGAAAATGGCCCACTCGCCATCGTCCAAGCAGGTTCAGATTTTTTTTGCTTAGACGAACACTGGATATTGGCGTTTTCAACAATCAGCCGCGACTCTACATCGTCGTGCTCTGCTAGCGCAAACAGCTCATCACGGCTCAGCAAAGGTTTGAAATCAGATATCGCACCACGAATCAGCATTGGTTTTTTCTGCCAATATGTGCTCATGAACTCGGTTGGCGTGATGCCACCCAACAATTGCAGGGGGATATGAGGAGGAATAGTTGGCGAAATCGTAGTTGTGCTTTTAGTCATGCGACAATTGTCCTATGGAAATCACCAAACAATGCGTCGTAGCCCTCACCTGGACGCTGAAAGACACCTTGGGCGAAGAACTGGACGTTTTAGATGAGCCAGTTGAGTTTTTAGTTGGCGGCAGCGACTTGCTAGATAAAGTGCAAGAAGCCCTGCAAGGCCACCGCGCTGGGGCAAAACTTGACCTGCACATTGAGCCAGAAGACGCTTTTGGCGACTTCAACGACCAGCTGCTCTTCCTAGAGCCCCGCGCCCTCTTCCCCAAAGAGCTAGAAGTCGGCCACACCCTTGAAGGCAGCGCCCTTCCCGAAGGCTGTAACCCGGATTTACCTAAAGACGCTGTCTACGTCGTGACAGACATCTACCCCGAACACGTCGTCCTAGATGGCAACCACCCCCTAGCGGGCATCGCCATTCGCCTACATTTAAAAGTCATCGGCGTCCGCGAAGCCACACTAGACGAAATCGGCACTGGAAGCTGCGGCACAGGTTTCTTCAAACTGCAGTCAGATTCGGGGTATATGCCGGGAAACGATACAGTTCATTGAATTTTTGGCATCAAATATGATTCTAACCGTTGTATTTACTGCCTAAATAGCTATCATTTATATAGCAATAATTTAATTAAAAAGACAATATGATTAAACACATCATTACTGCCGCAATAATTTGTAGTTCAAGTATTGCTATTGCATATACCGATGAGCACGATTTGACTAACCCTAGTCAATCTCTAAAAGTAACTGATTCGACATTTACAATAATTCCCATCGAAGGACGACAGACATTAACAGTTATTGGGACATTCAAAAACACTACTGCTAATAAAATTGATAATGTTGTTGTTGAAGCTAAGTTTATGGATTCAAACAAGAAAGTTGTTGATGTCATGACTCAACCCGTTTACGGAATAGTTGTGCCAGCCAATCAAGAAGTTTCTTTCAGATTGCAAGGCCTACTGGGAGCTTCACAAAACAGCTACTCAGCAATGGAAGCACGCGTAAGCAGTGGTGAAACTCATATTGAAAGACAAGCGTCAAAGAAAAAATCAGAAGACTCGCTTTTTATGAATCTCCTCGTTTCTTGGGGTCCAATGCTGCTACTTATCGGTACTTGGATATTTTTTATGAAAAAGTCTGATGGAAAAAACTCGGCCCAAAACAGAACATTAGATTTAATAGCAGAGCAAAATTTATTATTTACTAAACAACTGAGTGCAATTGAAAATATTGCTGACGCAGCAAATAAATTAAACAAAAATTAAAAGCAATAATATGAAAAAGCAAATCTTAAACATTGCCCCACTTCAAACCGCCAAGATAATGGCAGCTTTGTGGTTTGTTATTTCATTGCCGTTTTTATTACTCATGGGTGTAATGATGTTCACCATGCCCGGCGAAGCAAGAGCTGCTTTTGGCGGCATGATGCTATTCATGCCCGTGTTTTACGCAATTTCAGGTTTTATATTCACACTGATTGGCGCATGGGTTTACAACATGCTGGCGAAGCGTATGGGTGGCATTGAGTACACAACGCGAGACGTTGAATAAAAACTGATTTTTGAGCGTCATATATGACTCTAGCCGGCGTATTTAGTCGCACCTGCAAAATTCACAAGAGCGACCAATCAATCATAACAAGGCAAACTCACAGCGCTATTAAACACAC
>JBEGUP010000076.1:0-7727 GCA_041178825.1 Pseudomonadota bacterium
TTAACACGAATAAGAAATGCCACGATGGTAAAACACCAAATTGTTCAAATACCGGCTAGTCAAATGTCTTTGGCAATTTCAGTCAATTCCCTTGGCGATTGGTGTTTGTAGAAGTATTTGGCAAAGTTTATTTCGTAGCCAATTTTGGTGTCTTTCTTATCCCACCAGGCATCGCTATAACTCCTGAATGCTGGCTTTAAAAGCTTCGTTTCCATAAAATGATAATCGGCCCCACCAATCACTACATCAGCTTCAAAAATTTCACCCTTATCTGTTACCACTTTCTGAGCAAGATTATTTTCGACGATAATTTCTGATACATTTCGGTTGAAGAAAAATTCAGCGCCCTGCTCTTCAGATTGCTCTGCCGATTCGCCTGATTTCACTGGCTCAGGTGGATCGCTCTTTTTGATACCGTGGGCGATGAAATTGACCACGTCCAAACGCGTCACACCTTGCTGGTGGAGATAATAGACCGCATGTGAGTCTTTTTCGCCAAAAATAGCAACCAAAACATTCGCACCAATAACTTCTTTTTTGCCGCTGCCTGTGGACTGCACATGCATGATGGCGCGCTGGATCACGCGCTGAAAACCCAGCGTTGGCTGGGTATCGACTTCGTCCGTACCTGCCACTTGCGGGGTATTGACCTCTGCACCGCTTGGGTTGTCAAGCAATGCGAGCAGCAAATGCTCGACGGTGATGAACTCATGACGCTGCTGACGTGCTTCAACAAAGGCCATGTGCAAACTAACTTCTAACTCTTGAGCAATCATGCTGGTGTCCTTTGGCCTGTTTAATTAACTATACCGTGATATTTGCAATTTCTTGCTGACAATAACCGGATTCTGAAATTTTTACATGGGGTGCATGTTTTGCGATTCAAGTGCTTACCCACCGCTTAGTCAATAGGTTCAGCAAGACATTGCAAGGGGTGACCATGTTCTTTTGCTGCTTGTGAGACTTGTTCTACCTTGCTAGCTGCTATATCTTTTGAAAAGACGCCACACACCGCTTTGCCATCTAAGTGAATCTTCAGCATGATTTGCGTTGCTGTTTGTCGGTCTTTTTTAAAGAACTCTTGAATAACAAAGACCACAAATTCCATCGGTGTATAGTCGTCATTCAACATCACCACTTGGTGCATTTGCGGTGGTTTGGTCTTTTGTGGGACGCGCTCAAGCACGGTTGTTCCGCCATCGTCGTGTTTTGGCACTGTAGGTGCTGTTGGCGGGTTTTTTGTCGGATTTGCTGGAGATTTAGTAGCCATTATTCATTGTAGCTGGCAGGTTAACACCCACTCATAATGGAGGACAATTTGCACAAACTCAATAGTCAGCGCAGCAAAATGAATGATAAATCACATATTTTCAATCATTACCTGACCAAAACCAGAGCAACTCACTTGCGTTGCACCTTCCATCAAACGCGCGAAGTCGTACGTCACTTTTTTGCTGGCGATTGATTTTTTCATGGCGCTGATGATTAAATCTGCCGCTTCCAGCCACCCCATGTGGCGCAACATCATTTCAGCCGCCAAGATGGATGCTCCTGGGTTCACATAATCTTTACCCGCATATTTGGCAGCGCTACCATGCGTGACCTCAAAACATGCCACTGTGTCTGACATATTCGCGCCTGGCGCAATACCAATCGCCCCAACCTGCGCCACCAAGGCGTCTGCAATGTAGTCACCATTTAAATTCATGGTTGCCACTACAGCATGTTCCGAAGGGCGCAGCAAAATTTGTTGCAAAAAGTCGTCTGCTAAGACATCTTTGATGATGATGTTTTTTCCGGTTTTAGGATTTTTAATCTGACACCACGGACCGCCATCAATCAATTGCGCACCAAACTCATTTTGTGCCAGAGCATAGGCCCAATCGCGGAATGCACCCTCGGTGTATTTCATGATGATGCCCTTGTGAACAATCGTCACACTAGACTTGTCGTTATCAATGGCGTATTGAATCGCTTTGCGCATCAAGCGCTCAGTGCCTTCACTGGAAACAGGTTTGACACCAATGCCTGATGTGTTTGGAAAACGAATGTTGTGCACACCCATTTCATCCTGCAAAAATTTGATGAACTTCTTGGCTCTCTCGCTTCCAGCTTCAAACTCAATGCCTGCGTAGATGTCTTCCGAGTTTTCACGAAAAACAGCCATATTGGTTTTTTCCGGCTCTTTCAAGGGCGAAGGTACGCCATCAAAATACTGCACGGGACGCAAACAAACATACAAATCCAAGGCATGGCGCAAAGTAACATTCAAAGACCGAATGCCTGCGCCAGCGGGCGTGCTTAAAGCACCTTTGATTGAAATGACATGTTCGCGCAATATTTTCAGCGTTTCTTCAGGTAGCCAAGTGCCAGCGCCATAAACTCGAGTTGCTTTTTCGCCTGCATAAACCTCCATCCAATGGATTTTTCGCTTGTCGCCATAAGCTTTTGCGACAGCCGCGTCTACCACTTTCAGCATGACGGGCGTTATATCTTGGCCCGTACCATCTCCCTCAACAAAAGGAATCAAAACCTGATTGGGTACATTGATCGTCAAATCAGCATTAACTGTGATTTTGCTGCCGCCTGCAGGCACTTTGACGTGCTGATACATGAATACGCTCTCCAATAATGTCAATAAATGGCCTGAAATGAGGCGTCTTAGATTCTAGTCTCAAAAAAAGTTTCTAAAAAAGATGGAAAAGTTGTCAACCAGATGGAATCACACTTCGTTAGAGCTACACCTTCCAGTTTTTGGAAGGATTTTTTTTAAATAACGTTATTTTTAGGAATTTTCACCATGAACAAAATCCTCGCTGCTTTGGTTGCTGGCCTTTTCGCTGCTACTACATTCGCTGCTTCTCACGCTGCTGCTCCTGCTGCTAAGCCAGCAGCTGCTCCAGCCGCTGCTGCTCCAGCTGCTGAAATGAAGAAAGAAGAAGCTAAGCCAGCTGCTGCTAAGCCAGCTAAGAAAGCTAAGAAAGCTAAGAAAGCTAAAGCTGCTGCTCCAGCTGCTGCAGAAAAGCCAGCTGCTAAGTAATTAGCACCGCGACTTTAAACGGGAACTTTTGCTTCTCGTTTTAGTCAAAAAGCCCGCCTAGCGCGGGCTTTTTTCGGGCTTTTTTTTGAGCTTTTTCGACAAGATTTTTAACTACTTACAATGAAGCTATGAAAAACTTGATACAAAAACATGGGCTTTTCAACGCTTGGCTGAACTCATGGCTGCAAATTGCAATGTGCTTGTCTTGGTTGGCACTTTGCCACGGAACAGCCTTTGCACAAGAAGGCCCGCAGCTCAACTTGCAACGCATCAAAATCTCCGCTGGCATGCATCAAATTGATACGCAATTGGCAATGACACCGACTGAGCGTCAAATCGGCCTGATGAATCGCCCCAGCATGCCTAACCACGAAGGTATGTTGTTTGTCTTTGAACAACCTACCAAACAATGCTTTTGGATGAAAAACACATTGTTGCCACTAACCGCAGCATTCATAGCTGACGACGGCACCATCGTGAATCTAGAAGACATGAAGCCACAGACTTTGGAATCCCATTGCTCAACCAAAGAAGTGCGCTACGTTTTAGAAATGAACCAGGGCTGGTTTGCCAAACGCGGCATCAAACCAGGCTCAAAACTGTCTGGCGCACCCTTTAAACATTGATTTAAAACATTAAAAAAAGCACCCTCGGGTGCTTTTTTTTGGCTTTTTATAAGCAAATCAGGCAAAGTTAGCCTGTGCAAATTCCCAGTTCACCAAACTGTTGAGGAAAGTTTCCACAAACTTAGGACGAGCGTTGCGATAGTCAATGTAATACGCGTGCTCCCACACGTCCACGGTTAACAAAGCTTTGTCGCCTGTTGTCAATGGCGTGCCAGCAGCGCCCATGTTGACGATGTCCACTGAACCGTCCGCCTTTTTCACCAACCAAGTCCAACCAGAGCCAAAATTGCCCACAGCTGATTTGACGAAAGCTTCTTTGAAAGCTGCGTAAGAGCCAAACTTGGCATTGATGGCTGCAGCCAAAGCGCCTGTAGGCTCGCCGCCACCCGCTGGTTTCATGCAATTCCAGAAGAATGTGTGGTTCCAGATTTGTGCTGAGTTGTTATAGATACCACCAGAAGACTTCTTGATGATTTCTTCCAAAGTCATGCTTTCAAACTCAGTGCCTTTTTGCAGGTTGTTGAGGTTAACCACATACGCGTTGTGGTGCTTGCCGTGGTGAAACTCCAAAGTTTCTTGTGAATAGTTAGGTGCCAAAGCATCAATCGCGTAAGGCAGAGCTGGTAGAGTATGTTCCATGGTGAAGTCCTTTTTACTATGTGGTGGGAAAAATTTCAGTTCTTGGCTTGATTCTAACGGGGTCGCGTTTCACTTGGCGAGAGCATGTTGAATTACCTTTTAAATTTCGTTTTTTTAAATTCTGTTTTATTTCACAGTTAAATCAATCTGCCCTTTGGCCAAAGTAGCTCGTAAAGCTTGCCCTGCTTGCACCTGGGAAGCATCAACCACGGTTGCGCCAGCTTCGTCTGCCAGCCAAGCATAGCCGCGTTGCAGCACCAGTTGCGGATCAAGCAAAGCCAAGCCACGCTCTGACCGCGCCAGCCGCTCCTGCATGCGCGACAGGGCAGATTTCACCTGATGAGGCCACTGCGTCTGTAATGCCAACACCTGCTGGCGCTGACTTGAGATGTGTCCTTTGACGGCAAATTTCAAATGCTGCTGGTGACTTTGCAATTGCTGGCGCTGCTGTGCTAACCAGTTTGATGGTCTGCCCAAACGCGCCTGTGCTCGGTCTAGCCTTTGGTTTTGGCTGTCTATGGCTCGATTTGCAGTGCTTTGCAGGCGGTCTTGCATCAAATCCAGCGTATTTAGCCAGGTTTGATGTGATGCGCTGACCAGTTCAGCCGCTGCGGTCGGTGTAGGCGCTCGCACGTCGGCCACAAAATCAGCGATTGAAAAATCAGTTTCATGCCCCACACCCACGATGATGGGAATCGGGCTGTCGGCTATTGTCCGCGCCAAGGCTTCGTCGTTGAATGCCCACAAATCTTCTAGCGAGCCACCGCCCCGCACCAGCAGGATAACATCGATATTTGAACCATCATCATGTAAATTTGACAGTAAATCACCCTCTAGCCGGCGTTTTGATTGCCTGAGCAGATATAGTTTTGATAGCGCTTTGATGATCTCTTGTGGCGCATTCGCACCCTGCACTGACGCTGGCGACAGCACCACAGGGATGTGCGGCACGCGGCGCTGCAAGGCAGTGGCAACGTCGTGCAAAGCGGCTGCGCCCAGCGACGTGACCAAGCCGATTTTGCGTGGCATCAGCGGCAAAGCGCGTTTGCGGCTTTGCTCAAACAGCCCTTCAGCTTCCAGCTTAGCTTTGAGCCGCAAAAACTGCTCAAACAACGCGCCCTGCCCCGCTTGGCTGATGCTTTCAACAATCAACTGCAAGTCACCGCGCGAGGTGTACACATCGATGCGACCGCGCACTTCAACCAGATCACCATCGCGCGGCATGAAATCTGCCAGGGACGCGGCGCGTTTGAACATGGCGCAGCGGATTTGCCCGCTGGCGTCTTTCAACGAAAAGTAGCAATGCCCAGAACTAGCGCGGGAAAACCCTGATATTTCACCACGCACAGTGACCGGGTTGAACCGCGCATCCAACGCATCAGCAATCGCGCGGCACAGCGCACCGACCTGCCAAACTTGGGCAGGCAGTCGTTTAGAAGCGGTGTAAGTCGTTGCGTCGGTCATGTAGGTTTGAATTATCGTTTTTTATAGGTTCAAAAATAAAAGAAGATACAAAAAGCCCGTGTTTATTCACTTCTTTGCTCATCTAAATGAAACCTATGACAACTTAAAAACAATAGCGTGACATTTCCATGACACCTTGTAACTCGTTGATTTTATTGATAATTTTTCGCTATCTTTTTTGAAACTGGTTATTTTTAATATGCTTATTTTTTGAGCAGTCCAACAAAAGTACCTAAAAATGCGGGTTTGCGAAGTTTGGGTGGTAGTTTTACACAAAGATATCCACAGTTTTTGTGTGCTTCACTTTTTTGTCAAACCGCATGCCCACTTCGCTGCTGCCTAGGTCATAATTGCCAGCATTGCTTTTTAGCAAGCCTAGCACTCACAATTAGCCTTCAAAACTTCGGAGAAAACTCTCTTGCTATCCATCATTCAAGCCGCCGGCTGGCCTATTTGGCCGCTCATTGCCTGCTCCATCATCGCTCTGGCCTTGGTGTTTGAGCGCTTCTATAGCTTACGCACCAGCAAAATAGCACCCGTTAATTTGATCGAAGAAGCGCTAACCGTGGCGCGTACAGCTGTCCCTGGCCCCGATGTGGTGAAGCAACTGGAGCAAAGCTCAGAACTCGGTACAGTTTTGGCAAGTGGATTGCGTGCTTTGAATATCAACCCGCGTGCTTCAGAGGCTGACGTTCGCGCCAGCATGGAAGAAGCTGGCCGCGTGGTGGGTCACCGTTTGGAGAAATACCTCTCCGCCCTGGCAACCATAGCCTCAGCCGCACCGCTCTTGGGTTTGCTGGGTACCGTCATTGGCATGATTGAAATTTTCGGCTCGCAAGGCTCCACCACTGGCGGTGCTAACCCTGCGCAACTCGCACAAGGAATTTCTATTGCGCTTTACAACACCGCATTTGGCTTGATTGTGGCTATTCCAGCCCTGATTTTTTGGCGCTATTTCCGCGCACGGGTTGACGCCTATTTGCTGACGCTGGAGCTCGCTTCTGAACGCCTGCTTCGCCATTTGGTGACATTGCGTCGCTAATTGCGTCGCTAAGTTTCAAGTTAAATTACTAGCAAAATAACAAACGAATCAACCATGGATTTTCGTAACCGCTCCCACCGAAGCGCAGCTACCGAGCCTGAAATCAACCTGATTCCGTTCATCGACGTGCTCTTGGTCGTGTTGATTTTTCTCATGTTATCAACCACTTACAGCAAATTCACAGAGCTACAGTTGAAGCTGCCCACAGCCGATGCCCAAGCCGCCAAAGACCGCCCGAACGAAATCATCGTCTCTGTCAACAACGCAGGTACCTACTCGGTCAATAAAGTGATCGTGCAAGAACGCGGCGTGTTGGCGCTGGCGGCCGCCTTGGCCGAGGCGAACAAAACCATCGCCGCCGCGCCAGGCAAAGAGCCCGTGGTCATCATCAGTGCAGACGCGCAAGCCACCCACCAATCCGTCATCAGCGTGATGGAAGCGGCTCGGCAATCAGGTTTGAACCAAATCACCTTTGCAACGCAAAAAACAGGTGCAAAGTAAAGAAGTTCGCGCAAAAGAAAGCATTGCAGACAAGCTAAAAATTGGCCTGCAGTCGGCGTGGTACAAGCGTGGACTGCTACCATTTTTAGTATCAATGCTGCTGTGGCCGCTGTCACAGATTTACAGATTTTTAGCATACACACACCGCAAGCTGTACCAATTTGGCGTTTTAAAAGTCCATAAAGTCAGCGTTCCCGTCGTTGTAATTGGCAACATCGTCGCAGGTGGTGGTGGCAAAACGCCCACCGTTATCGCGCTGGTGCAGCATTTGCAGGCGCAGGGCATCCGAGTCGGCGTGATTTCTCGTGGCTACGGGCGAACCAGCACGGGATGCCTAGAAGTCCAAAAAGACAGCAAAGTTTCTGATGTTGGGGACGAACCAGCCAGCATGCTTATTGCTTGTTCAGCTCCTGTG